>NZ_CP118224.1:2595000-2720000 GCF_030849025.1 Oceanimonas pelagia | reverse complement strand
AGACCGCCGGCTAAGGTCCCCAAGTTCTGATTAAGTGGGAAACGAGGTGGGAAGGCTCAGACAGCCAGGATGTTGGCTTAGAAGCAGCCATCATTTAAAGAAAGCGTAATAGCTCACTGGTCGAGTCGGCCTGCGCGGAAGATGTAACGGGGCTAAAATCAGGCACCGAAGCCGCGGATTCACGCTATGCGTGAGTGGTAGGGGAGCGTTCTGTAAGTCTGCGAAGGTGTGTCGTGAGGCATGCTGGAGATATCAGAAGTGCGAATGCTGACATGAGTAACGATAAAGGGGGTGAAAAACCTCCTCGCCGGAAGACCAAGGGTTCCTGTCCAACGTTAATCGGGGCAGGGTGAGTCGGCCCCTAAGGCGAGGCCGAAAGGCGTAGTCGATGGGAAACGGGTTAATATTCCCGTACTGACACACATTGCGATGGGGGGGACGGAGAAGGCTAGATGGGCCAGGCGTTGGTTGTCCTGGTGAAAGGGAGTAGGTGGTGACTTTAGGCAAATCCGGAGTCACAACGCTGAGACCCGAGACGAAGGTACTACGGTACCGAAGTCATTGATGCCCTGCTTCCAGGAAAAGCCTCTAAGCTTCAGATGTGTGTGAACCGTACCCCAAACCGACACAGGTGGTCGGGTAGAGAATACCAAGGCGCTTGAGAGAACTCGGGTGAAGGAACTAGGCAAAATAGTACCGTAACTTCGGGAGAAGGTACGCTGGAGCGGGTGAAGTCCTTCGCGGATGGAGCCTGAGCCAGTCGCAGTGACCAGGTGGCTGGGACTGTTTATCAAAAACACAGCACTGTGCTAACTCGCAAGAGGACGTATACGGTGTGACACCTGCCCGGTGCCGGAAGGTTAATTGATGGGGTTAGCCGCAAGGTGAAGCTCTTGATCGAAGCCCCGGTAAACGGCGGCCGTAACTATAACGGTCCTAAGGTAGCGAAATTCCTTGTCGGGTAAGTTCCGACCTGCACGAATGGTGTAACCATGGCCACGCTGTCTCCACCCGAGACTCAGTGAAATTGAAATCGCCGTGAAGATGCGGTGTACCCGCGGCTAGACGGAAAGACCCCGTGAACCTTTACTATAGCTTGGCACTGAACATTGACCCTACATGTGTAGGATAGGTGGGAGGCTGTGAAGCGGTGACGCCAGTTGCCGTGGAGCCGACCTTGAAATACCACCCTTGTATGTTTGATGTTCTAACTTGGCCCCCTTATCGGGGGTGAGGACAGTGCCTGGTGGGTAGTTTGACTGGGGCGGTCTCCTCCCAAAGCGTAACGGAGGAGCACGAAGGTTGGCTAAGTACGGTCGGACATCGTACGGTTAGTGCAATGGCATAAGCCAGCTTAACTGCGAGACAGACACGTCGAGCAGGTGCGAAAGCAGGTCATAGTGATCCGGTGGTTCTGAATGGAAGGGCCATCGCTCAACGGATAAAAGGTACTCCGGGGATAACAGGCTGATACCGCCCAAGAGTTCATATCGACGGCGGTGTTTGGCACCTCGATGTCGGCTCATCACATCCTGGGGCTGAAGTCGGTCCCAAGGGTATGGCTGTTCGCCATTTAAAGTGGTACGCGAGCTGGGTTCAGAACGTCGTGAGACAGTTCGGTCCCTATCTGCCGTGGGCGTTGGATGATTGAGAGGGGCTGCTCCTAGTACGAGAGGACCGGAGTGGACGAACCTCTGGTGTTCGGGTTGTCACGCCAGTGGCACTGCCCGGTAGCTAAGTTCGGAATCGATAACCGCTGAAAGCATCTAAGCGGGAAGCGAGCCTCGAGATGAGTCATCCCCAGAGCTTCGAGCTCTCTAAAGGGCCGTCCGAGACCAGGACGTTGATAGGCAGGGTGTGGAAGCGCTGTGAGGCGTGCAGCTAACCTGTACTAATGACCCGTGCGGCTTAACCATACAACACCCAAGAAGTGTGAGACCTTGCAGGTCGAGACTACGAATTCTTCATCAAAACGCTTTTTCCGAATTAAAGTTTTATGCCTGGCGGCCATAGCGTTGTGGAACCACCTGACTCCATGCCGAACTCAGCAGTGAAACGCAACCGCGCCGATGATAGTGTGGCAGCTGCCATGTGAAAGTAGGTCACTGCCAGGCACCCAATATAGTACTCCTGACTATACAGCTTTATGCGGAGCGGTAGTTCAGTTGGTTAGAATACCGGCCTGTCACGCCGGGGGTCGCGGGTTCGAGTCCCGTCCGCTCCGCCATTACTCAAAACCCCAGCCAATCGGCTGGGGTTTTTTCGTTATGGCTGCGCCGGACTTGCTGAATGATGTCGGTGCTACGCACCTTCACCTTCAAACGCGGTGCGTTTGCCACTCCGCCATCATTAAAAAGCCCTGAGTTAACGCTCGGGGCTTTTTGCTTTCTGCGCTCACCAAAGTCCACCCTCCTCACCCTGTCGAATCATCCCTCGTGACCACACCGTGACCACACTGCGTTTGCTCTTCGTGGCGGCAATCAACAACAGCGCATAGGCTTTCAAGTGATCGTTTTTTGAGAACGAGAGCATCAATGCCACCAGTACAGCCAGCAGATCTTCCTGCTTTTCGCAGCAAAAGGCTGATCAAGATCTATGGCGAAGGCGGATCTGTCGTGCAGGCTTTGCGCGGGGTGGATCTGAAACTGCCTGCCGGTGAGTTGGTGGTGTTGCTTGGCCCTTCGGGCAGTGGCAAATCCACCCAGCTCACCCAGCTCACCCAGCTCACCCTGCTGGGAGGGCTGGATCGCGCAAGCGAGGGGCGGCTCTGGTTTTATCAGCAGGAGCTGAGTGCCATGAATGAAAGCGATATCACTCGGTACCGGCGCCACCATGTGGGCTTTGTGTTTCAGTCCTACAATCTGATGCCAAGCCTGACCGCCGAGGAAAATGTTGAACTGGTCACCGAGCTGGTGGAAGCGCCCATGGATGCCCGCGCCGCCCTGGCCCGGGTCGGGCTGGCCGAGCGGGGGCATCATTTTCCGTCCCAGCTGTCAGGAGGCGAGCAGCAGCGGGTGGCGATTGCCCGGGCCATTGCCAAGCGCCCGACCGTATTGTTGTGCGACGAGCCTACCGGGGCACTGGACAGCACCACCGGCCGGGTGGTGCTGGGAGTACTGCAGCAGGTCAACCGGGAACTGGGCACGACCTGTGCTGATTACCACTCATGCCGCGGCCACTGCCGCCATGGCCCACAGAGTGATCCACTTTGCCGATGGCTGCATTCGTGAAGTGCTGACGTCCGAGCGGCAGCTTGATGCCAGCCGCATAGAATGGTGAACCCACTATGGCGACCATGCTTAACCGCAAGCTGCGCCGGGATCTGTGGCGGGTGCGGGGCCAGGCTCTGGCCATCGGCCTAGTGGTAGCGATGGGGGTTATGTTGCTGGTGATGATGAGCATCTTGGTCAGCTCCCTCAGTGATACCCGCGAAAGTTATTACCGGCACTACCGGCTGGCGGAGATCTTTGTGCCGGTCAAGCGTGCTCCCGAGCGGGTGTTGACGGCGGTTTCCGCTCTGCCCGCGACCTGGAAGTGCTGATGGAGCTGCCTTCGGCCGAGGCGGTTCGGGTATCGCACGGGAATGAGGTGGACATCGCCCACTGGGGTGGCCCGGGCGTGCCGGCGGGTGTGGTAGAGCGGGTGGAACCCGCCGGCTTTACCAAATTCTCCGTGCAGGGGGGAAGAGCAGCGGGTGAATGTGCGGATCCGTTGGCTCAGCAGCGTCGAAGAACGGCAGGGGGCTGGAACACGGTGACCGGGTGGAGGCGCGTATTCGCGTCTGGCAGAAGGAGAGGGTGTTAACGGCTCCTTCCGGTGCTCTGTTTCGCCACGAAGGGCAATGGGCGGTGCTGGTAGCCGAGAACGGTCGGGCCCGGCTGACGCCGGTGGCGGTAGGAGAGGACAATGACCGGCGGGTCGAGATCCTTGAAGGACTGCGTGAGGGCCGCGGCTGGTGCTGTATCCGGATGCCGAACTGGAAGATGGGGCCCGGATAGCTCCAAACCCCGTGGATTACCTCAGGCCGTCATCATGTCGCGCTGGAACGACTTTTCGCAGTAGCGGCAGCGGAACATCACCTGACCACGCACTGCTCGCACCCGAAACTTGCTGCTGACCGGCTCCCGGTGGCTGATGCAGTTGCCGTTGGGGCAGGCGAACACGCCTTCCACCTGTTCCGGCAGGTGCAGTTGCAGCTTTTCCACCACTTCGAAGTCTTCAATCAGGTTTACCGTGGCCTCGGGGGCAAACAGCGCCAGCTGGTTGGCCTGGGCGGAGGACAGCCGCACGTTTTCCACCTTGATGATATCCTTGGCGCCCAGCGCCTTGGACGGCAGGTTGAGCCCCACGGTAATGCGCTCCCGGTTCTGCACCAGGCCAAACAGCTGCAGAATGCGAATGCCCTGGCCGGCGGGAATATGGTCGATCACGGTGCCGTTGTGAATGGCCTCGACTTGTAGTTGGGTCTTGTTCACGGCTGCTCCTTACAGGGTTTCGTTCAATACCAGTGCCAGCAGGGCCTGACGGGCATAAACGCCGTTTTCGGCCTGCTCAAAGTAATAGGCGTAGGGGGTGTCGTCCACCTCCACCGTGATCTCGTCGATGCGGGGCAGGGGGTGCAGCACCTTGAGGCTGTCCTTGGCGTTTTCCAGCACCTGAGGGGTAAGCACGTACTTGGAGGCCACGTGCATGTATTCGGTTTCGTCAAAGCGCTCCTTCTGTACCCGGGTCATGTACAGAATGTCCAGCTCGTCCATCACCTCTTCCATGCTGTCGCGAAACTCGAAGTTGATGCCTTTTTCCACCAGTTCGTCGCACAGATAATCGGGCATGGCCAGAGCCTGGGGGGCGATAAAGTAGAACTTGCAGCCAAACAGGCTGAGTGCCTGAGTGAGTGAGTGCACGGTGCGGCCGTATTTCAGATCACCCACAAAGGCCACGGTCAGCCCTTGCAGGGTGCCTTGGGTTTCGTAAATGGTGAACAGGTCCAGCAGCGTCTGGGTTGGATGCTGGTTGGATCCGTCTCCGGCGTTGATCACCGGCACCGAGGAGAACTCCGCCGCCAGCCGGGCCGCGCCCTCCTGGGGGTGGCGCATCACAAAGGCGTCGCTGTAGGAGCTGATGATCTTCACCGAGTCGGCCAGGGTCTCGCCCTTTTTCGCCAGCGAGGTGTTGCCGCTGTCGGAAAAGCCGATAACGGCGCCGCCCAGGCGGTGCACGGCGGTTTCAAACGACAGCCGGGTGCGGGTGGAGGCTTCAAAGAAGCAACTGGCCACTACCTTGTGCTTCAGCAACTCGGGCCGGGGGTGGGTTTTGAGCATGACGGCGGTGTCGATGACCAGCTCCAGCTCGGCGCGGGTAAAGTCGGATATGGAAATTACATGCTTTTGATACAGAGGGTTCGCCATCAGCAATGCTCTTCAAGTGGAATTCGGGCCATAAAAAAACCCCGGGATGGGGCCATTGAAGTGACTGGATCGCAAACGCCGAAGCCGGTGCCGGCAACGGGCACCACCGCTGAGGAAAAGCAGCAATGAGGCTGGGGCATGATGGGCTCCGCATGTTCGCAAACCGACCGGATTATAGAGAAATGTGCGGCCAAAGCAAAATACGGTGAGCCGATAACCGTAAGCGGTGAAAGAGTGAGCGAACGCGCCGGTCGCCTTGAAAAAGCCCTTTACCTTTGAGCGCGGCTGGATATAATTCGCCTCGTGTTGCAGGGGCATAGTTCCAATTGGTAGAACAGCGGTCTCCAAAACCGACGGTTGGGGGTTCGAATCCCTCTGCCCCTGCCAGCTTCACCGAAAAGGCCAGCCTCAGTGCTGGCCTTTTTCCGTTACGGGGTGATCATGAAGCCACTATCATCGCAGCTCTGGCAGTTTCTCGGTTTGCCGGTGTGGCACTGTGTCCATGGTGAGCGCCTGCCCCATGCGCCCGCGCCGGCCACAGCCCTCCCCGAGGTACGGCTGATCACCGGCCAGGGCCATCGCCTGCCGGACATGCTGCTGGCCGATCTCACCCTGGCCCTCAACGGCATTCGGCCCCAGGTGGAGGATGAAACCGCCTGGCTGGCTGCCGGCCGTCCCGGTGCCCGTATTGTGCTGGGCTTCAACCTCACCTCGCCCGCTGAAAACGCCGCCTGGCAGGGCACCCTGCCCCTTTCTGCCGCTCAGAAACGCGAGCTCTGGAGCCGGCTGTGCAGCCTGAATTCCGCCCGCTGAGACCGGCGGATCTTGATGCCATGCTGGCGGTGGAGCAGGGGGCTCACGCTCATCCCTGGAGCCGGAGCTTGCTGGCCGATGCCTTTGGCGAGCGCTACTTTACCGGCGCGCTGTGGCAGGAAAACGCCTTGCTGGGCTACTTTATCGCCGACCGGGTGCTCGACGAAACCACCCTGATGAACATCTGTGTGGCGCCTGAATGGCAGGGGCGTGGTTTGGGCAGACAGCTGCTGGAACATTACTTCGCCCGCTGCCGGGCGCTCGGCCTTGGCTGGCTGTGGCTGGAGGTGCGTGCTTCCAACCGGGCGGCTCTGAGCCTGTATGCCTCTGCCGGCTATGAGGAAAGCGGCCGGCGGCGCAATTATTACCCCACGGCCGATGGCCATGAAGACGCCGTGCTGATGCAAAAGCGGCTCTAGTTCCTATACTGGAAGTCACACACTCTCGCAGGGATGAGATATGAGAGGCTTGCTTGCCACTGTGCTGGTGCTGACGGGAATGACACCGGCCCATGCCGACATCTATCAATACCGTGACGCCGCCGGCGTGGTGCACTACACCGACAACCGCCTTCGGGCCAGCACCGGCCAGCGCTGGCAGCAGGATGCAGTCAACCAGGACGGCATTCTGGTGCGGGTGGTGAAAAAGCCCGATGGTCACTATTTTTTTGCCCTTAACCGTCTGGCCAGCCGGGCCCGGCTGAACCTGAAGTTTTCCGGTCAGCAAAACGTGGCCATTCCCGAGGCGCTGCAGCAGGCGGTGATCCTGCCGCCCCGTGAAGAAAAGTTCATCGGCAAGCTGACCCCGGCCCAAAGCGGCGCCTGGGGTTACGACTACGGCTTCGCCTACAGCAGCCATGAAGGGCGCAACCAGGTGGGCAGCCGGCACAATGTGCAGAAAATTGCCGGCAGTACCATCGTCAGCCCGCGGGTGCAGGCCTGGCAACAGCATCATAACCACACCCCGGCGTCCATCGCCGGTGCCGTGGACATGCGCCCGCCGGTGGCCGGGCCCTACCGCATTTCCCAGGGATTTAACGGTGATTTCAGCCACAACAAGGTGGCCAACCGCTATGCCCTCGACATCGCCCTGCCGGTGGGCACTCCCTTGCTGGCCACCGCCGACGGCGTGGTGCTGGCGGCGGTGGATCATCATGTGGGCGGAGGCCTCAAGCCGGAATACAGAGGCCGGGCCAATCATTTGCGGCTGCGCCACGACGACGGCACCATGACCCTGTATGCCCATCTCGACACCGGTTCACTCAGGGTGAAGAAGGGCCAGCGGGTGCGCGCCGGCCAGGTGGTGGCCGCTTCAGGCCATACCGGTTACAGCTCGGGGCCCCATCTGCACCTGGCGGTGCAGGTCAACAACAAGGGCAGAATCGAGTCCATTCCCTTTACCCTGAACGGTCGGGTGCCCGGCAGCGGCAAAACCCTGCTGGCCCAGGGTAGCGACGTCGGCCCCGGTGAGGAATAACCGCAACAGAAAACATCATCAAATGAAATTATTTAATGCCGAATTTGATATGGAGTTTGTGTTGACGGTCTGTGCAGGAATAACAGGGTGAATTAATCATCTGTTTTGGTTTTTATTTTTGGTTTTTTAATCTTTTCTTCTCCCGTAACTGTCGGGAAAACCAGTTGCTTTATGCTGTTTGCTGTGGCTTTTTACCTGTCTGATTTCGAACATGACAACGTAAAAAGGCAGGAAAACGCATATGTCGCAGACAGCCGAAATGGCCAACGAGGCACCCCGCAGCATAAGTCACTATTTGCGCGTGCTGGGTCCGGGCATACTGGGCGCGGCGGCGGCCATTGGTGGCTCCCATCTGGTGGCCTCCACTCAGGCCGGCGCCATTTATGGCTGGCAACTGGTGGGGCTGATTCTGCTGGTTAACCTGCTCAAGTATCCTTTCTTTCAGATCGGCGCCCGCTACACCATGGCTGCCAACGAGAGCCTGATCCAGGGGTACGATCGCATCGGCCGGGGTTACCTGCGGCTGTTTACCCTGCTCAACCTCTTTGCCTCCGTGGTCAGCACCGCCGGTGTGGCCATGCTCTGCGGCAGCATACTGGGCCTGTTTGTCGGCGACAGCCTGAGCGTGACCCAGCTCAGCATGATAGTGCTGGCGGGCTCGCTGACTTTTCTTATCACCGGTCACTACCGCACCCTGGATCGGGTGACCAAATGGATCATTGTGGGCCTGGCCGTGGCCACGGTCACCGCGGTGTTTATTGCCCTGAACCGGGGCGGTGTGGCCACGCCCGAGTTTGTGGCGCCCAGCCCCTGGAACCTGGCCTCGGTGGGTTTTCTGGTGGCGCTGATGGGCTGGATGCCGGCCCCCATTGAGCTGTCGTCCTGGAACAGCGTCTGGCTGCGGCAAAAGCAAAAGGAGCTGGGCAGCGAGCTGGATTACCGGGGCGCCCTGGTTGATTTTAACGTGGGTTATTTCACCTCCACTCTGCTGGCCATCGCCTTTGTGGCGCTGGGCGCCCTGGTACTGCACGGCAGCGGCGAAACCCTGGCCACCTCCGGCATTGCCTTTGCCCATCAGCTGGTGAATGTGTATGCCAGCGTGATGGGGGAGTGGAGCCGGTGGCTGATCGCCTTTATCGCTTTTCTGTGCATGTTCTCCACCACGGTTACCGTGCTCGACGGTTACAGCCGGGCGCTGAGCGAATGTCTGGTGCAGTTCGGCCAGCCTCAGGGCAGTGGTCCCACCGGTCAGGGCGCCCGTTACACCTATCCGCTGATGGTGGCCATGGGCGTGGTGGCGGCCTTTATCATCATGTTCTTCAAGGGGGCCCTGCTGGCCATGCTGGAATTCGCCATGATCTCCGCCTTTGTCAGCGCCCTGGTGTTTGCCTGGCTGAACTTCCGGCTGATGCAGCTGCCCCAGGTGCCGGCCCACTACCGGCTGGGCAGAGGCATGATTGCCCTGAGCCGGATCGGCATTCTGTTCTTTGCCGGCTTTAACCTGCTGTTCGGTTACTGGTATCTGTTTGTGAAATAAGGTCATGGGCTGGTTTGACTGGTTAACCCGCCAACGCCTGCGGTCTTTGTCGCTGCCCTGGCAGCAGGCGCTGGCTGCCCTGCCCATACTGCAGGGTCTGAGCGAACCTGAGCAGCAGCGCCTGTGCGAGCTGGCGCAAGCGCTGCTGGCGCGCAAAACCCTGACCCAGCTCGGCGTAGCCCTGTCTCCGCTGCAGCAGGCCGGGCTGGCGTTGCAGGCGGCGCTGCCCATACTGCATCTGGGGCTGGACTGGTATGCCGGCTTTCACGAGATCATCATTATTCCCGAGCCGGTGACCCGCCGTGAAAGCGTGCAGGACGAATTCGGCCTGGTAAGCGAGGTGGTGGAAGAGCACGCCGGCGAGTCCTGGCAGCAGGGACCGCTGGTGCTGGCATGGAGCGAGCTGGCCGACGACGGCGGCTGGGACGGTTATAACCTGATCATTCACGAGCTGGCCCACAAGCTTGACATGCTGGGGGGGGAGGCCGACGGCGTGCCGCCCATGCGCCCCGGCATGGTCATGAGCGCGTGGCGCCGTGACTTTCAGGCCGCCTTTGATGATCTGCGGGTGCGGGATGAGCGTAATGAGGCGCCCATCGATCCGTACGCCGCCACCCATCCTGCGGAATTTCTGGCGGTGACCACCGAGCTGTTTTTTTCCGATCCCCGCTTGCTGCACAGCGTCTATCCGGCGGTCTATCACCAGCTGGCGCGGTTTTTTGAACAGGCGCCCCTGCTTCGCCAGCCCCCCTCCGCCGGATAATGGATTCCCGTCTTCTGTGATCCTGCTCGCCAAATGACCACTTGGCGGGTTGAGGATAAATGTTACCTTAACGATTGAAAGTCAGAGCCTATCGAGGCTCGAGGAAAGATCGATTTATCTTTTTTCGACTCAGCCAGTATATTGACTTTCGCGCTGTATCTTTCTTACGATGTATCTTCACTTAAAACTTGTTGTACGGGTTTTGGTGAAACTTTGTGTGCAATTATGATTAAAAATACAAAATGCATCATTGAATATGCATTGGTGGTATAACGCCGTTGTAAAACAACGTCATTTTGCTGGCGCAACACAGGCAAGGCTGCCAAGCGGTTGAAGGAACAGCTTGCTGAACACCGGATCCTTCATGAGTCCGGTGCGATATCAACATGAATCAGGGAATTATTATGTTAATCGGAATTCCAAGGGAAACGCTCAGCGGAGAGACCCGGGTGGCAGCGACCCCCAAATCGGTCGAACAGCTGCGCAAACTGGGCTTTGAGGTCTGCGTCGAACAGGGGGCGGGCAGCAAGGCCAGTTTTGAAGACACCGCCTATCAGGCGGCCGGCGCTCAACTGGTGAGTGCCGACGAGGCCTGGCAGTCCGCCATCATCTACAAGGTGAATGCGCCGACGTCTGAGGAAATCGAGCGGTTGCAGGCGGGTACCACCTTGGTCAGCTTTATCTGGCCGGCGCAGAACCCCGAGCTGGTGGAGCAACTCAAGAGCAAGGGCGTGACCGTGCTCGCCATGGACATGGTGCCGCGCATTTCCCGCGCCCAGTCGCTGGATGCGCTGTCGTCCATGGCCAACATCGCCGGTTACCGCGCTGTGGTGGAAGCCGCGCACGAATTTGGCCGCTTCTTTACCGGTCAGATCACCGCCGCCGGCAAGGTGCCGCCCGCCAAGGTGCTGGTGATCGGCGCCGGTGTGGCCGGCCTGGCCGCCATCGGTGCCGCCGGCTCTCTGGGTGCCATAGTGCGCGCCTTTGATACCCGTCCCGAGGTAAAAGAGCAGATCAACTCCATGGGCGCCGAGTTCCTGGAGCTGGACTACGAGGAAGAAAGCGACTCGTCCGACGGCTACGCCAAGGAAATGAGCCAGGCCTTTATTGATGCCGAAATGGCGCTGTTCATGGAGCAGGCCAAAGAGGTGGATATTATCGTCACCACCGCCCTGATCCCGGGCAAGCCGGCGCCGAAGCTGATCACCGCCGAGATGGTGGCCGCCATGGCCCCGGGCTCGGTGATCGTGGATCTGGCGGCCCAGAACGGCGGTAACTGTGAGCTGACCAAACCGGGCGAGCTGTTTGTCTCCGACAACGGCGTCAAGATCATCGGCTACACCGATCTCAACGGCCGCTTGCCGACCCAGTCTTCCACCCTGTACGCCACCAACCTGGTCAACCTGGCCAAGCTGCTGTGCAAGGAAAAGGACGGCAACATTCATGTCGACTTCGACGATGTGGTGCTGCGCAACATGACGGTGGTGAAAGACGGCGAAGTGACTTTCCCGCCCCCCGCCATCAGCGTGTCGGCGGCGCCCAAGGCCAAGGCGGCGGCCCAGCCCGCGGCCGAGCCTCATGCCAAGAAACCGAGCAACCTCAAGTATTACCTGGGTGGCGCCGGTGTGCTGCTGTTTGCCTGGCTGGCCGCCGTGGCTCCGGCAGAGTTTCTGTCGCACATCACGGTGTTCGTACTGGCCTGTATCGTGGGCTACTACGTGATCTGGAACGTGTCCCACTCCCTGCACACGCCGCTGATGTCGGTCACCAATGCCATCTCCGGCATTATCGTGGTGGGCGCCCTGTCTCAGGTGGGCACGGGTGGTTTTGTCAGCTTCCTCGCCTTCGTGGCGGTGCTGATCGCCTCAATCAACGTGTTTGGCGGGTTTACCGTGACACACCGCATGCTGAAGATGTTTAGGAAGGGCTGATTAAATGTCACAAGGACTAGTAACTGCATCTTATATCGTGGCCGCCGTGCTCTTTATCATGAGCCTGGCCGGTCTGTCCAAGCAGGAGTCGGCCAAGGCCGGTAACTGGTATGGCGTGGCGGGCATGGCCATCGCCCTGCTGGCCACCATTTTCAACCCCGAGGTCACCGGCCTGGGCTGGATCATCGTGGCCATGGCCATCGGTGGTGCCATCGGCGTGCGCTTTGCGCTCAAGGTGGAAATGACCGAAATGCCGGAGCTGATTGCCATTCTGCACAGCTTCGTGGGTCTGGCCGCGGTGTTTGTGGGCTACAACACCTACATCGATCACGGTGATCTCGCCGGTGCCATGCTCAACATTCACAACACCGAGATCTTCCTCGGCGTGTTTATCGGCGCGGTCACCTTCACCGGCTCCATTGTCGCCTTTGGCAAGCTGCGCGGCCTGGTGTCTTCCAAGCCGCTGACCCTGCCGCACCGTCACAAGCTCAACCTGCTGGCGGTGGTGGTTTCCGCCATTCTGCTGATCTGGTTTGTGCAGGTGGAAGGCTCCACCTTTGCCCTGCTGGTGATGACCCTGATCGCCCTGGCCTTTGGCTGGCACCTGGTGGCCAGCATCGGCGGCGCCGACATGCCGGTGGTGATCTCCATGCTTAACTCCTACTCGGGCTGGGCGGCGGCGGCGGCGGGCTTTATGCTGTCCAACGATCTGCTGATCGTGACCGGCGCCCTGGTGGGCTCTTCCGGTGCCATTCTGTCCTACATCATGTGCCGGGCCATGAACCGCTCCTTTATTTCGGTGATCGCCGGGGGCTTCGGCTCCGACGGCACCGTCTCTTCCGGTGAGGAAGAAGACGGCGAATATACCGAAGTGAACGCCGAAGACGTGGCCGAGATGCTGAAGAACTCCAGCTCGGTGATCATCACTCCCGGCTACGGCATGGCGGTGGCCCAGGCTCAGTATCCGGTGGCCGAACTGGTGTCCAGGCTGCGGGCGGCGGGCGTCAAGGTACGCTTTGGCATTCATCCGGTGGCGGGTCGTCTGCCCGGTCACATGAACGTGCTGCTGGCGGAAGCCAAGGTGCCTTATGACGTGGTGCTGGAGATGGACGAAATCAACGACGATTTCGACGACACCGACACCGTGCTGGTGATCGGCGCCAACGACACCGTCAACCCGGCGGCGTCCGAGGATCCGGCCAGCCCCATCGCCGGCATGCCGGTACTGGAAGTGTGGAAGGCCCAGCAGGTGGTGGTGTTCAAGCGCTCCATGAACACCGGCTATGCCGGGGTGCAGAACCCGCTGTTCTTCCGCGAAAACAGCGTCATGCTGTTTGGCGACGCCAAGGACAGCGTGGACAATATTCTGCGCGCGCTGTAATTCGCACGCTATGCCATTCAGGGGCGCTTCGGCGCCCCTTTTTCGTTCCGGTGAACTAAAAAAGAGAGCCGAAGCTCTCTTTCTTCATACACAGGACCTGGTGTGATTACAGCGGCAGGACTCAGTTGCCGCGGTAGGTAGAGAAGCCGTAAGGGCTCAGCAGCAGCGGCACATGGTAGTGATCCAGCTTGCCGTCGGCGCTGAAGATCACCGGGATCTCGGGGAAAAAGGTGGCGGTGTCATGCTGCTCGAACCAGTCACCGGTTTCAAAGGTCACCTTGTAGGTGCCTTTTTCCAGCGTCTTGCCTTCCGGATAGAGGGCGGTAATGCGGCCCTGCTTGTTGGTGACGGCGCTGTTCAGCTCCACCCACTGGTCGCTCTGTTTTTGCTCCAGCACCACCTTTACATCGGGGGAAGGCAGGCCGTTTTCCAGGTTGAGTACGTGTACGCTCAGCGGGTTGCCGGCGGCCAGGGTGAGGGTGGATACACCGGCCATCATGGCGCCGGCCAGAACATGCTTGAGGTTCATGGTTGTTCTCCTGTCAGGGTAAGAAAGCAGGCTGAAACCGGTCAGTGCCGGTGAGCTGGACGCATTCTGCCCGAGCGTGCCTTGCAAACCCCTTACCGCTTTATTACAAAACCGTCATTCAGCCGTCGGCGCGGTTATCAGGTGATAAACTGCCGGTATTCAATTGCACTGAGTGAGGCCAGCCATGCACATTCTGGTGGTGGAAGACGAAGCCAAGACCGCCGATTACCTGAAGAAGGGCTTTACCGAATCCGGTTATCGGGTGGAAGTGGCCAAAGACGGCCTGGAAGGGCGCTATCTGCTGGAAGAAAGCGGCTTTGATCTGGTGATCCTCGACATCATGTTGCCGGGGCTGAATGGCTGGCAGTTGTTGCAATTTATTCGCAGCAAAAGCGAGACGCCGGTGATCTGCCTGAGCGCCCGGGATGCGGTGGAAGACAAGGTACGCGGCCTGGAGCAGGGCGCCGATGATTATCTGGCCAAGCCGTTCTCCTTTGCCGAGCTGCTGGCCCGGGCCCGCAAATTGTTACGCCGGGGCAAGCCGGCGGAGCCGTTGTTTTACCGGCTGGCGGATCTGCAGCTGGATCCGCTGGCGCGCCGGGTCAGCCGGGGCGGACTGCGCATTGATCTCAGCAACAAGGAATTCACCTTGCTGCAGCTGTTGCTGGCTCATCAGGGCGAGGTGCTGTCGCGTACCTACATCGCCTCCCAGGTGTGGCACATGAATTTCGACAGCGACACCAATGTGGTGGACGTGGCCATTCGCCGGCTGCGGGCCAAAATCGACGACAACTTCGAGCCCAGGGTCATTCACACCGTGCGTGGCATGGGCTATGTGTGCGAGCTGCGGGAGTGAGGCGGCTGTTATCGTCATTAAGCTTGCGGCTGGCGCTGATGTTCGCCCTGGTCAGTGTGCTGCTGCTGGGCAGCCTGGGATTTTACCTTTATTACTCGCTGGAGCGGGAGCTGGCCTGGCGGGACGATCAGAGTCTGCTGGGTCGCCTTGAACACATGCAGGCCCTGCTTAATGGTCGCGACAGCATCGAGGAACTGCGCGACCGGCCCACCCTCTATGCCAATATGCTCGGCAATGAAGACAGCCTGCTGTGGGTGCTGAGGCCGGGCGGCGAGGTACTGATTGCGGTCAATCCGGCGGGGCTGGCCGTGCCTGTTGGTCTTCCGGCCGGACAGACCCGGCTGGGCTATAACGAACAGGGTAATGCCCGGCTGGCCTGGCGCCGGCTGGATCAGGATGATCTCAGTCTGGTGCTGGTGGCGGGCAAGCTGCTGGCGCCCCGTGAGCAGATGCTGGCGGCCTACCGGCTGCGGCTGTTGCTGGCCCTGGCTGGCGGCGCCCTGATGGCTTTTGCCCTGGGCTGGCTGGTGAGCCGGCGCGGACTGGCGCCGGTACGGCGGCTGGCGGCACAGGCCAGGGCCATTGAGGTACGCCGGCTGCACCGGCGGCTGAGTACGCGGCAATTGCCCGACGAGCTGTGCGAGTTGGGGGAGAGCCTCAATCACATGCTGTCCCGGCTGGAAGACGGCTTTGGCCGGCTGTCGCGCTTTTCGGAAGATCTGGCCCACGAAATCCGCACTCCCCTCAGCAATCTTGTGGGCCATACCGAGCACACCCTGCGCCGGGCCCGCAGCAGGGAAGAATACGAAACCCTGCTGGCGTCCCATCTGGAGGAGTACCAGCGGCTGAACCGGATGATCAACAGCATGCTGTTTCTGGCCCGCAGCGAGCAGCCTCAGGCGGACATTAAGCTTGAGCCGGTGGCCCTGGCGCCGCTGATTGAGCAGTTGTGCGAGTACTTTGAAGGCATGGCGGAAGAGGCCGGCACCCCATTGTTGAACCGGGCAGCCGGTGAGGTGCAGGCCGATGAAGAGCTGCTGCGCCGGGCCCTGGCCAACCTGCTGGCCAATGCCCTGCGTTACGGCGAGCCGGGCCGGCCCATTACCATTGGCAGCGAGCACACCGCCAATGGCGTGGCGGTCTTTGTGCACAATAAAGGCCCCGCCATTGCCGCTGAACATTTGCCCCGGCTGTTTGACCGCTTTTACCGCTGCGATCCGTCCCGCACCCAGGGCGGTGACACCGGCGGCCTAGGGCTGGCCATTGTCGACTCCATCATGCAGCTGCACGGTGGCGAAGTGAGCGTTCACAGCGACGACGACGGCACCACCTTTACCCTGCGTTTTCCCGCCTGAGAGAAGCAACAGCAGGGTTGCCTCCACCGACACGCTGCACTTTATGCCACTCAGTAAAAAGCCTACTGCGAACATATTTAATGTTCGGTCAGGCCTTTTACTTCGTCACGGCGAGCTAGCTCGCCCCATGTATGCTCGGCACATGCTTCTGACCGCCATGGATGGCGGAAATGCCGAAAATGCAGGAGCAATTTTTCGGCCCTGGCATGTGACGGTCGGTTACGGCAATCCCTGCTATTGCTTGTTTTGGCTTCGGTTTCGGGTCTTGCCCTCCCATCATTAATCCCTTATTTTCAGACAGTTGGAGAGAGGAGAATAATAATGACAAGCAAGCGCGGGCTGGTGTCGCTGACGCTGCCGGTGATGATGGGATATTTGCCGCTGGGGGCCGTGTTTGGCGTGCTCTGGGTGGATGCCGGGCTGACCTGGTACTGGGCACCACTGATGAGCGTACTGGTGTATGCCGGCGCCATGCAATATCTGGCGGTGGGCCTGCTGGCTGCCGGCATTGGCTGGATCGATCTGGCGGTGGCGTCGCTGCTGGTGAATTTTCGCCATCTTTTCTATGGCCTGTCGCTTTATCATTTGTTGCCCAAAGGCGTGATTGGCCGCAACTACTTCATTTTTGGCATTACCGATGAAACCTATTCCCTGCTCAGTGCCTCGGGCCGAGTGAAAGATCCCGAAACCGCGCTCTGGGTGGTGCTGCTCAACCAAAGTTACTGGGTGCTGGGTACGCTCACTGGCATGGCGCTGGCCCGGGGGCTGCCTCCCGGTCTGCAGGGGCTCGACTTCGCCCTCACCGCCTTGTTTACCGTGCTGGCGGTGGAGCAGATCCGTGCCAAAAAAGACTGGGGGGCCGTGGCGCTGGGTGTGGCGGCGGCGGCAGTGGCCGGCATCTGGGTAAGTGATTACTTCCTGCTGGCGGCCTCCGTCATGCTGGTGCTGGTATTGCTGGCCTGGCCCGAGCGCAAGCAAAAGGAGAAGCCGGCCCATGTCTGATTTCGATTATCTGCAGGCTTCGCTGATCATGGGCGGGGTGACCTTTGCCCTGCGCGCCTTTCCCTTTGTTGCCCGGGGCTTTATCGCTCATCATCACCGCATTCAGGTGCTGGGCCGGCGGCTGCCGGTGGCCATGATGGTACTGCTGACCCTGTATGCGGTGGGCGTACACCACTGGGGCTCGCCCGCCGACGGCCGGGATCAGCTGATCGCCGTGGCGGTGGTGGCGGTGCTGCAGTTGTGGCGGCGCCAGGCGCTGACCAGCATTCTGGCCGGCACCCTGGTGTATATGGCGCTGGTCAACGGCTGGCCGGGGCTCTGATCCCCGGGCCATTTTTCGGCTATAATGGCCGCCCTTCTTGTTAAACGGAACCGAACATGAGCATGTCTGTACCTGCCCGCCTGCTGGGCCTGGCGGCCCTGTGCCTGAGTGGCCTGACCCAGGCCGAAACCTTTGTCTTTACCGCCATCCCCGATCAGGATGAGCGTCGCCTGACCGAGCGCTTTGGCAAGATTGCCGATTACCTGGCCGACAAGCTGGACGTCGACGTGAAATACATTCCGGTGAAGAGCTACCCGGCGGCGGTGAGCGCCTTTCGCAACGATCAGGTGCAACTGGCCTGGTTTGGCGGTCTGACCGGGGTGCAGGCCCGGGAGCTGGTGCCCGGCAGTGAGGCCATTGCCCAGGGAGTGGAAGACACCGCCTTTGTCAGTTACCTGATTGCCCATGAAAGCACCGGCCTCAGTGAAAGTGAGCAGTTACCTGCGGAGCTTGCCGGCAAGCGCTTTACCTTTGGCGACAAGGGCTCCACCTCCGGCCGGCTGATGCCCGAGTTTTTCTTGCGTCAGCACTTTGAGCAGGCGCCCGAGCAGCTGTTCTCCCGGGTGGGTTTTTCCGGTGACCACAACCGTACCATCAGCCTGGTGCAGTCCGGTGCCTATGAGGTAGGCGCGGTCAACTACGCGGTGTGGGATGCGGAGATGGAAAAGGGCAATATCGACCAAAGCAAGGTCAGGGTGATCTGGACCAGCCCCGAGTACCCGGACTACCAGTGGAGCATTCGTGGAGATGTGGATGCCCGCTTCGGTGACGGTTTCAAGGAAAAGGTGAAACAGGCGCTGCTGGAGATGAAAGATCCCGAGCTGCTGGCGGCCTTTCCCCGCTCCGGCTTTGTGAACGCCAGCAATGATGACTACGCGCCCATTCGCGACACCGCCGTGGCCATTGGCATCATGGATCCCGATCAGTAATGAGCGAGCCTGCCAGCCTGTTTCACTTTCATGATGCCAGTCTCGGCTATGCCGGCCGGCCGGTGCTGGAGGCACTGAACCTGGAGGTGAAACAGGGCGACAAAATCGCCCTGCTGGGGGAGTCGGGCACCGGTAAAAGCACCCTGCTGCGCCGGCTGCGCGAGCTTCGCCCCGATGACGTGGCCTGGTGTCCGCAGCAGCCCGGCCTGGTGCCGGTGCTGAGCACCTTCCACAACATTTACATGGGCCGGCTGGCACGTAACCCCTTCTGGTACAACCTGATCAATCTGGTGAAGCCACTGGCCACACCCAGGGATGAGATTGCCGGGCTGGCCAGCCGGCTGGGCCTCTCCGGCCAGCTCTGGCGGCCCGCCGGTGCCCTCTCCGGTGGCCAGCAGAGCCGGGTCAGCCTGGCCCGGGCGCTGTATCAGCAAAGACCGGTGTTTATCGGCGACGAGCCGGTGTCGGCCCTGGACGAACGTCAGGCCGCCGATCTGCTGCAACTGGTATGCGAACGCCACCAGACGGTGGTGCTGGCGCTGCATAACGTGGAGCAGGCGCTCACTCACTGCACCCGTATTGTGGGGCTGCGAAAGGGCAGGCTGGTGCTGGATGCCCCCAGTGAGAACCTGACCGCAGCCCAGCTGCGGGCCCTGTATACCACTCTATGAACGCTCAGGCCTCCATGGGGCGCACCAGCCTGCTGTTTGTGGTACTGGCGCTGTTGTGCCTGCCCTGGGCGGACTTTTCCGTGACCGCCGTGGACCCCTGGTTTGAGCTGGGCCGTCTCGGTGCCGGCCTGCTGCTGCCGGCCTGGCCTGGTGCCTCCGTGCTGCTGTCGGCGCTGGCCAACACCCTGGCCTTTGCCCTGCAGGGAGTGGCGCTGGGGGCCGTGCTGGGTTTGGGGCTTGCCTGTGGTTATCGCAGTGCCGGCGTGCGCCGGCTGGCGGCGGGGCTCAGGGCGGTGCACGAACTGTTCTGGGCGCTGCTGTTCATGCAGTTGCTGGGGCTGTCGGCCCTGGCCGGGGTGCTGGCCATTGCGCTGCCCTATGCGGGCACCTTTGCCAAGATTTACGGCGAGCTGTTTGAAGAAGCGGATCCGGCCCCGGAGCAGGCCCTGCCGGCGGGCTTTGGCCGGCTGAGCCGGCTTGTCTATCTGCAGCTGCCGCTGTGCTGGCGGCAAATGGCCACCTACACCGGTTACCGGCTGGAGTGCGGCATTCGCAGCTCGGCGGTGCTGGGCTTTATCGGTCTGCCGACCCTGGGCTATCACCTGGAATCCCTGCTGCGCCAGGGCTATTACGATGAGGCTGCGGCCTTTTTCTATGCCCTGGTGCTGATCATCGCCACCCTGCGCTGGTGGCTGCGGGGCCGGCTGGTGCCGCTGTATCTGCTGGCGGCGCTGATCTGGCTGCCGCCGGTGGCCAGTCTGAACTGGGCGCTGATGGCCCGCTTTTTTACCGAGGACATTATTCCCGCGCCGCTGAGGGCGGGGGACTGGGCCGGGCTCTGGCCCTGGTGGGCACAGTTGTGGCAGCAGCAGGCGGGGCCGGGGCTGGCCAATACCCTGGTGCTGGCGCTGGTGTCGCTGGTGGTCACCGGTGTACTGGCGCTGGTGTGGTTTCCGGCCATTTCCCGGCGGTTCGGCAATGCCGTCAGCCGCCGGGCCAGCCATGGCTGGCTGGTGCTGATGCGCTCGCTGCCGGAATACCTGCTGGCCTTTGTGGCCATGCTGTTGCTGGGGCCGGGCATGCTGCCGGCCATGCTGGCGCTCGGGCTGCACAACGGCGCCATTATCGCCCACCTGCTGGGCCATCATCTCAATACCCTGAGCCTGCGGGAAGACGCGCCCCGAGGCCTGAACCTGTACTGTTTCGAGGTGCTGCCCCGGCTGTATCGCGCCTTTATGGCCTACAGCCTGTACCGTTTTGAAAACCTGATCCGCGAAACCGCCATTCTCGGCATGCTGGGCATTCCCACGCTGGGCTTTTTTATCGACTCGGCCTTCAGCGAATTCCGCTTTGACCGGGCCATGGCGCTGCTGCTGGTGTGCGCCGGGCTTAACATACTGGTGGATGTGGCAGCCCGACGCCTGCGCCAGCGGCTGCACCTGGGCAACCGCGCCGAGGTGCTGTAACACACTCGCCGGTGAGCACTGCGCTTACCGTCGGACACAACTGCTGCGCCGACACGCCGTAAGGATAAGCCACTCAATGTTTCAACCCGCTGCGAACATACTGAATGTTCGGTCGGGCCGAAACATTTCGTCACGGCGAGCAAGCTCGCCCCATGTAGGCACCGCTGCGCATCTGACCGCCATGGATGGCGGAAATGCCGAAAATGCAGGAGCAATTTTCGGCCTTGGCGCAGAGGGTGCGGCGAAGCAGATACCCTGTGCCCTCCTTGGCGGGCATTACACGGGCTGAAAGGGCGATATTGCACTTACAGCACCAGCCCACCATCGATTTTCAGCACCTGGCCGGTAATGTAACGGGCGCGGGCGCTTGCCAGAAACAGCACGCCTTCGGCGATGTCGGTAGGCTCCCCCAGGCGGCCGAGGGGAATGCGGGCGGTCATTTTCTCCAGCACTTTCTGTGGCACCGCCTGGGTCATCTCGGTGTTGATAAAACCGGGGGCGATGCAGTTGGCCCTGATTTGCGCGCCGCCCCGGGCCAGCTCTCTGGCCCAGCCCTTGGTCATGCTGATCACGCCACCCTTGCTGGCGCCGTAGTTGCTCTGGCCGATGTTGCCGTCGGTGCCCACAATCGAGGAAATGCTGACGATGCTGCCGCTTTGCTGCAGTTTCATCAGCGGCAGCATGGCCTGGGTCATCAGGAACACCCCCTTGAGATTGACGTTCAGCACGCTGTCCCAGTCGGCCTCGGTCATGTTGTCGAGCAGGGCATCCCGGGTGATGCCGGCGTTGTTCACCAGCACGTCAAGGCGGCCGTGATCGGCCAGAATGCGGGCGCTGAGGCGGCTCAGTGCCGCGCTGTCGCACACGTCCAGGGGGACGGCGGTGACGTTGTCATATTCCTTCAGCCAGGCCTCTGCCGGCGCCATGTTGATGTCGCAGGCATAGACCCGGGCCGCTCCGGCCCGGGCCAGGGTTTCGCTGATGCAGCGTCCCAGGCCGCGGGCGGCGCCGGTGACCACGCAGATGTTGTTATGCATATCCCGAGTCGTTGCGTTCATGATGGAGTCCTTCTGGCAATGGATGCATGGGTAAGCGCTCGAGTCTCCATGGTAGCCTAATTTTTGCGCTGCAATATTGTGTTTATACTTTTTATTTAAAGGTATTGCCGATGCATGTTTTGCGGCGCAAATGGAAGGGGTCAAGCGTGGGCGGAAGACGGACACAAAAAAGCCCGCGCGGAGCGGGCTTTCTTTTCTGAACGAAAGGGAAAGGCTTACTGGCCGTTCCAGGCGGCCACCAGGGCGCGCTCTTCGTCGGTCATGCCGGTGATGTTACCCAGCGGCATGTACTTGTTGGCAACCACCTGCTTGACGCGCTCTACCTGCAGCAGCAGGTGTTCTTCGCTGTCCAGCATCACACCCAGGGGGGCGGCGGCAAAGCCGGGCTGAGTAGGGTTGGCGGCGTGGCATTGCACGCAGCGGGCTTCCATCACGTCAAGCACTTGGGCGGTGGTCACGGCGGCAGCGGCCGGAGCGGCGGCTTCTTCACCGGCAGCGGCGGTCTCGGACTGGGTGGCCGCGGGGGCCACGGCGGCCGGAGCAGCCACCGGCTTGGGCGCACCCACCCAGATGGCAACCAGGATCAGCGCCACACCGGCAATCGGGTAACCCGGACGAATATGACCGGCGTGCATCAGTACGAAGTACTGACGGATCAGGGCGCCTGCGAAGATGAACAGGGTCATGATCACCCAGGACAGTTCGTGGCTGTAGGTAAAGGAGTAGTGGTTGCTCAGCATCAGCAGCACCACCGGCAGGGTGAAGTAGGTGTTGTGCACGGAACGCTGCTTGCCGCGCTTGCCGTCCAGCGGGTTCGGTGTTTCACCGGCTTTCAGGGCTTTCACCATGCGGCGCTGGCCGGGAATGATCCAGAAGAACACGTTGGCAGACATGGCGGTGGCCATGACGGCACCGGTCAGCAGGAAGGCGGCACGGCCGGCGAAGATGTGAGTGCTCAGGTAAGCCACCACCACCATCATCACGGCCACGGCAATGGACAGTACGCCGTCGTTTTCCATGTTGGGGCTGATGCGCTTGCACAGCTCGTTATACACGATCCAGCCCAGCAGCAGGAACGCCAGGGCGGCGATGTTGGCCTGCCAGCCGGTCATGTTGGCGGCCCACTCCCAGGGAGAATTGGGATTCACCAGGTAGAAGCTGGGCTTGGTCAGGTACAGCAGGGTGAACAGACCGAAACCGGACAGCCAGGTGGTGTAGGACTTCCAGAAGGACCAGTGCAGGTCTTCGGGCAGTTGCTCGGGGCTGGTTGCATATTTCTGGTTGTGGTAGAAACCACCGCCGTGCACGGCCCACATTTCACCGAACACGCCTTTTTTCTTGCATTCTTCAGACTTGGGCGGACGCAGGCCGTTGTCGAGCATTACGAAGTAAATGGATTCCCCTACCCAGGCGATGGCGGCGATGACGTGCAGCCAGCGGAGCAGCAGGTTACCAAAATCCAGCAGATACGCTTCCATGATGGTCTTACCTTCTCTGTTTCATTTTGTTTTGATTGAGACCCTAGCGCATCGAAACAGATGCCCTGCCAGTGGCGGGAGCTGAGACCACATGCGCTGTAGTGTGCTTCCAAACTGTATACAGTTCAAAAATTAAACTGTTGACAATTTGTGAGGTGATTTTTTTCAAAAACATGAACTTTGTCAACATTCATTAACAGTTATTTTTCTTGCATTTGCAACCTTTTTGCCGCTTTGGGTTCGGTAAAAATGCAGAAAGTTACGGTTAATCAAGAGGTTGAGCCTTGGTGTAGGCGGTGGGCGCCGAACTGCCCGCAGTGCGAGCCCAAAGCGGGCGACATCATAGCGCATTTGGTTACGGCTGCAACCGTACACGGATGCAAAGTGGCGCACGATGTTGCAGGCATCTTGTGTACAGCGGGGCGCCGCTTCATGTTTCATCCCGGCCGCCGGCGTGAAACTGGGCCACCCGGTGGGCCAGCAAGTGATGCAGGGGGGCCGGGTCAAAACCGGGACTGAGCCGGTCCAGTACATGAGCCAGGCTTTCCAGGGTGGACAGCGCCTGACCGCCGGGCCCCTTGCGCATGGTGTAGCGGCTTGCCGGAGCCTGGCTGAAGCTGAGGGCGGGCAGGTCGTTGAGCCAGGGGTTGAGGTGATGCAGCCGCCGGGTCTTGCGCCAGGTGCCGTCGAGCACAATGAGACCGCCGATATCGAGGTGGGCCGGTGCCGTGCTATCGATGTCTGCCGCCTTATCGTTGGGGTAGAGCAGCCACCATCGCCCCCGTGGCAAAGGTGGTGGGGGCGTCATGTGCTCGGCCACCACCCGTTGCAGCTCCGGCAGCGCCAGCTGCAGCAGGGGCACAGTGCTTTTGGCGTGCCTGGCTTCCAGCGGATGCTGCAATATGATCACCGGCAACGGACAGGCCTGAGGGTGAACGTGGGCGCACAGGCAGGTGCGTGCCGGCAGCCGGCAGCGGGGGCAGGTGGCGCGGGACATGAACAGACTCCTGGCAGAAAACGGCCCAGTTTAGCGGCGCTGGCAGCGGCGGGAAAGCCGGGGCGGGCGTCAGATCGATTGTGAAGCGCCGCCGAATAGGTGAAAATACTCCCAGTTCAGTTCAACCCAGCGGATTTCATGTTTTCAGGCGCATCGCCGGCAGCCCCGAGTCCGTGTCAACCCAGAAGATAGTATTCATGTCAAACAGCACCATAGCGCAGGAAATTGCCAAGCGCCGTACCTTTGCCATTATCTCTCACCCGGACGCCGGTAAGACCACCATCACCGAAAAGGTGCTGCTGCACGGCCAGGCCATTCAGACCGCCGGCACCGTCAAGGGCCGGGGCTCGGGCCAGCACGCCAAGTCCGACTGGATGGAAATGGAAAAGGAACGGGGCATTTCGGTCACCACCTCGGTGATGCAGTTTCCCTACAACGACCGCCTGGTGAACCTGCTCGACACCCCGGGGCACGAAGATTTCTCGGAAGACACCTACCGCACCCTGACCGCGGTGGACTCCTGCCTGATGGTGATCGACGCAGCCAAGGGCGTGGAAGACCGCACCCGCAAGCTGATGGAAGTGACCCGGTTGCGCGACACGCCCATCGTCACCTTCATGAACAAGCTCGACCGGGACATTCGCGATCCCATGGAGCTGCTCGATGAGGTGGAAACCGAGCTCAACATCATGTGTGCGCCCATCACCTGGCCCATTGGCAGCGGCAAGCTGTTCAAGGGGGTGTATCACCTGCACCGGGACGAAACCATTCTGTATCAGTCCGGCCAGGGCCACACCATTCAGCAGGTGCGCATCATCAAGGGCCTGGACAACCCGGAGCTGGACGAGGCGGTGGGCGACGGCCTGGCCGAGCAGCTGCGGGAAGAGTTGGAGCTGGTGATGGGCGCGTCCCACGAGTTTGACCAAGAGCTGTTCCTGTCCGGTGAGCTGACTCCGGTGTTTTTCGGTACCGCCCTGGGCAACTTTGGCGTGGATCACATGCTCGACGGCCTCACCGAATGGGCCCCTGCGCCCCAGCCGCGCCAGACCCAGGAGCGGGAAGTGACCGCCGCCGACGACAAGTTCTCCGGCTTCGTGTTCAAGATCCAGGCCAACATGGATCCCCGTCACCGGGACCGTATCGCCTTTATGCGCATCGTCTCGGGCCAGTACACCCAGGGCATGAAAATGAAGCACGTGCGCATCGGCAAGACGGTGAGCATCTCCGACGCCGTGACCTTTATGGCCGGCGACCGGGAGCGGGCCGAGGAAGCCTTTGCCGGCGACATTATCGGCCTGCACAATCACGGCACCATTCAGATTGGTGACACCTTCACTCAGGGCGAAGATCTCAAGTTTACCGGCATTCCCAACTTTGCCCCCGAGCTGTTCCGCCGCATTCGCCTGCGCGATCCGCTCAAGCAGAAGCAACTGCTCAAGGGGCTGGTGCAACTGTCGGAAGAGGGGGCGGTGCAGGTGTTTCGCCCGCTCGACAACAACGATCTGATCGTGGGTGCCGTGGGTGTGCTGCAGTTCGATGTGGTGGTGGCCCGGCTCAAGGCGGAATACAACGTGGATGCTCTGTACGAGTCGGTCAACGTGTCCACCGCCCGCTGGGTGTACAGCAAGGACGCCAAAAAGCTGGATGAGTTCCAGCGCAAGGTATCCGCCAACCTGGCCCTCGACGGCGGCGACAACCTCACCTATATCGCGCCTACCATGGTCAACCTGAACCTGACCCAGGAGCGCTACCCGGACATTCAGTTCAGCAAGACCCGGGAGCACTGAAGCGGTTGCCCGTGTCCCCGTACCATACCGATGCCGGGCTTGCCCCGGCATTTTCTTGCCCGGCTTTCTGATACCCTGAAGTCAGTACATCGTCATTTTCCGGGGTTGCCCGTGCTGCTTACCGACACTCACTGCCATTTCGACTTCGACGCCTTTGCCGATGACCGGCAAGCTCACTGGCTTCGGGCGCAGGCGGTGGGGGTGCGCCGGCTGGTCATTCCGGGCGTGGAAGAGGCCCAATGGCCCGGGCTGCCGGGCCTGTGCTCCGAGCTTGAGGGGGTGCGTTATGCCCTTGGCCTGCATCCCTGGTGGGTCGGCTCGGCCTCGGAGCAGTGGCAGCAGCGGCTGGTAGCGGCGCTGGACCGGGCCGGTCCGGCCTGTGTGGCCATCGGCGAAGCCGGGCTGGACATGGCCTGCAGCGTTCCCCTAGCCGAGCAGGAAGCCGCTCTGGTGTTTCAGCTCAGGCTGGCCTGTGAACGCGGCTTGCCGGTGATCCTGCACAGCCACAAGGCCCACGATTCGCTGCTGAAGTGGCTGCGCCGTTTTACCCCGGTGGGTGGGGTGGTGCACGGCTTTGCCGGCTCGCTGCAACAGGCGCAAGGTTTCTGGAAGCTGGGCATTCACTTAGGCGTTGGCGGCACCATCACCTATGAGCGGGCCCAGAAGACCCGCAACACCGTCGCCGCCATGCCTCTGGAGGCGCTGGTACTGGAAACCGACGCCCCCGATATGCCCCTGTGCGGCTTTCAGGGCCAGCCCAACCACCCCGCGCGCTTGCCACTGGTGTTGCAGGCCCTGGCCGACATTCGTACCGAGCCCCTTGCCGCGCTGGCGACAGAGCTCGAAGCCAACGCCGACCGGCTGTTTGCCTGGTAGCGGGTTTTCCGTACACTGGAGTCAGTCACAGGAGAGCAAGCATGACCGCACCGCAACAGCTGGCCCGCCAGGCCCTGAGCCTGATGGATCTGACCCGCCTGAATGAGCACGATACCGAGGCCGATATTGTCGCCCTGTGTCATCAGGCGGTGACCCCGGCCGGTACCCCGGCGGCGGTGTGCATTCACTCAGCATTTGTGCCGCTGGCGCGCGCCACCCTGGCGGAGCTGGGCGTGGCCGGCAGGGTGCGAGTGGCCACGGTCACCAACTTTCCCGATGGCGGCAGCGATATCGCGCGGGCCGAGCGGGAAACACAGGCTGCCATCGCCGCCGGCGCCGATGAGGTGGATGTGGTGTTTCCCTGGCGGGCGCTGCTGGCCGGCGACGAGCACACCGGTCTGGCACTGGTACGCGCCTGCAGGGCGGCCGGCGGTGCGCGCACTCTCAAGGTGATCATCGAAAGCGGCGAGCTGGGCACGCCGGCGCTGATAAGGCGGGCCAGCGAGCTGGCCATTGAGGGCGGCGCCGACTTTATCAAGACCT
The DNA here is from genome assembly GCF_030849025.1 of Oceanimonas pelagia. Classification (NCBI taxonomy): domain Bacteria; kingdom Pseudomonadati; phylum Pseudomonadota; class Gammaproteobacteria; order Aeromonadales; family Aeromonadaceae; genus Oceanimonas; species Oceanimonas pelagia. The sequence continues at coordinate 2,692,822 of NZ_CP118224.1, read as the reverse complement.
CCACCGGCAAGGTGGCGGTGAATGCCACCCTGGAGGCGGCCGGCATCATGCTGGAAGTGATTAAACACAGTGGCCGGCCGGTGGGCTTCAAGGCGGCCGGCGGCGTGCGTACCCTGGCTCAGGCGGCGGACTACCTGCGGCTGGCCGCCGGCATCATGGGGCCGGCGTGGATCACCCCGGCACACTTTCGCTTTGGTGCTTCCGGGCTGCTCACCGAACTGCTGCATCCCCTGCAGTTAACGACCCATGACGGCGGCCCTTCCGCTTACTGACGTTCATTCGGCCCAAGGGCCAGAGGAAGACACCATGAAACGCGCCATCGTACTGGTTCTCGACTCCTTCGGCATCGGTGCCACCTCCGATGCGGCGCGATTTGGCGACGCCGGGGCGGATACCCTGGGCCATATCGCCGCCGCCTGTGCTCAGGGGCGGGCCGACGTCGGTCGTCAGGGGCCGCTGCACCTGCCCAACCTGGCCCGGCTGGGGCTGTTTCACGCCCATGCCGACAGCACGGGCAGTCCGGCCGAAGGGGTGACTCTGCCCGCGGATGTGAGCGGCAGCTACGGCCATGCCCGGGAATTATCGTCCGGCAAGGACACTCCGTCCGGCCACTGGGAGATCGCCGGGGTGCCGGTGCTGTTTGACTGGGGCTATTTCACCGATACTCAGAACAGCTTTCCGCCGGCATTGATCGATGAACTGGTCGAGCGAAGCGGACTGCCGGGCATACTCGGCAACTGCCATGCTTCGGGCACCACCATACTGGAGCACCTGGGTGAGGAACACCTGCGCACCGGCAAGCCGATTTGCTATACCTCGGCGGACTCGGTGTTTCAGGTCGCCTGCCACGAGCAGCATTTTGGTCTGGAGCGGTTGTACGCCCTGTGCGAGACCGCCCGGGAGCTGCTGATGCCCTGGAACATCGGCCGGGTGATCGCCCGGCCCTTTGTGGGCGAGACCGCCGCCGACTTTGTGCGCACCGGTAACCGGCGGGATTACAGCATTGCACCGCCGGCCCCCACCGTGCTGCAAAAGCTGGTGGACGAGCTGAACGGCGAGGTGGTGGCCATCGGCAAGATCGCCGACATCTACGCCCACTGCGGCATTACCCGCACGCTCAAGGCCAGCGGCCACGATGCCTTGTTTGACGCTACCCTGAGCGCGTTGCAGGCGGCCGGCGACAATACCCTTGTCATGACCAACTTCGTCGAGTTCGACTCAAGTTACGGCCACCGCCGCAACGTGGCGGGCTACGCCGCCGCGCTCGAGGCCTTTGACCGTCGTTTGCCCGAGCTGCTGAGCCTGCTGAAACCGGAGGATCTGCTGATCCTCACCGCGGATCACGGTTGCGATCCCACCTGGCCCGGCACCGAGCACACCCGTGAGCACATTCCGGTGCTGGCCACCGGTGCCGGTCTGGTGCCCGGCTCCCTGGGGCGGCGGGACACCTTTGCCGATATCGGCCAGAGCCTGGCGGATTACTTTGGTACCAGTCCGATGGATTTTGGCCGCTCGTTTCTCTGAGCTTCACTTTCACCAAGGGGAACAACAACCATGGCAACACCTCATATCAAGGCGGAACGCGGCGACTTTGCCGACACCATACTGATGCCCGGCGATCCGCTGCGGGCCCAGTACATCGCCGACACCTTTCTCTCCAACGTGCGCCAGGTCAACGCGGTGCGCAACATGCTGGGCTTTACCGGCAGCTACAAGGGCCGGCCGGTGTCGGTGATGGGGCACGGCATGGGCATACCGTCGGTGTCGATCTACGCCAAGGAGCTGATCACCGAGTTTGGCGTGAACACCCTGATCCGGGTGGGCTCCTGCGGCGCGGTGCGTGACGACGTCAGGCTGATGGATCTGGTGATCGGCCTCGGTGCCAGCACCGAGTCCAGGGTCAACCGTACCCGCTTTATGGGCCACGATCTGGCGGCCATCGCCGACTTCGGGCTGACTCAAAACGCAGTGGCCGCGGCCAGCTCGCTCGACGTGCCGGTAAAGGTGGGCAACCTGTTCTCGGCGGATCTGTTCTACACCCCCCAGAGCGAGCTGTTTGAACTGCTCAGGCGTTATGGGGTGGTGGGGGTGGAAATGGAAGCCGCCGGGCTTTATGGCGTGGCCGCCGAATATGGCGCCCGGGCCCTGACCATGTGCACGGTGTCGGATCACATACTGCGGGGGGAACGGCTCAGTGCCGACGAACGCCAGACCGGCTTTGATCAAATGATGGAAGTGGCGCTGGAGTCGGTGCTGCTCGGCGGCTGAGCGGGTTAACCGGCAAGCCTGGTCCGCCGGCGCCACCGTAACAGCGCCCAGGCCAGCAGGGCCCCGGCGGTGCCCGTCAGCGGCAGCAGCCAGCCCAGTTGCCGGTGAAGGTGCCGCCACAGCCGGCGCTGCTCGCCGGTCAGCGCCGATTCCGCCAGCTCCAGTTGCAGAAAGCCGGCCACGCGCTCCGCATCGAGCAGCGGCCGCACATAGGCCCGGCCCGGTGCAGAGGCCGGATTGCCGCTGTCGGCCAGCAGGGCGCCGCCGGCGTCGTACAGTCGGGCCGACAGCACCAGCGGCGAGTGGCTCAGCTCGGTGACCAGCAGTTGCTGTGCCTCCCGGTCTTCCGCCGAAAGCGCGCGCAGCGCCTGAAATTCGGCAAAATCCGCCAGCGCCGAGGCCGAGGTATGGTGAGGCAGCCGCTGCCAGCGCTGGCCCAGCTCGTTCAGGCTCAGCCACTGGCGCGCCGCCAGCAGGGTCAGCAGCAGCGCCAGCAGCCACAGCCAGGGCAGACGCCCGCGGTGTGAGTGAAGGTTTCCCATGGCGGCCAATATTGTCTCTTGCCTGCTTAAAAAGCAATACGCTACCCTGAGCGCCGGTTTGTCGTAGTAAAGGGAACAAAAGTGGCACTGTTGCTCAATGAGCTGCCCGAGCGGGTGGTGGAATGGAAAGAGGCGCTGGCACAGCAAGCATGCCGGTGGCGTGAGGGAGTATGGGAAGCCGGGCGCTTGCCCGAGGTGCAGGGGCGGCTGGTGCTGCTGGCGGAGCGCCTGAGCAAACAGGCCCTGGCCCGCAGCCTGCAAGTGCTGGATGACGCCGGTGTGCGTGTCGAGCTGAGTGCCGTTGACGTGGTGGCCGGACGGGAGCTGGCCAGCCTGCGGTTGTCTGCCTGGTCGCCGGAATTGAAAACGGCGCTGCAGCAGGTGGCCACCAACTGGGATCTGGCCTGTGTGCCGGCACTGCCCGACGCCGGCTCGCCCGGCCTGGTGCTGATGGACATGGACTCCACCGCCATTCAGATTGAATGCATCGACGAGATCGCCGCGCTGGCCGGCGTGGGCGAGGAAGTGGCCGCGGTGACCCGCGCCGCCATGGAAGGGGCCCTGCCGTTTTCCGAAAGCCTGCGCCGCCGGGTGCGGGCGCTGGCCGGCGCCGATGCCGCCATTATTGACGAGGTGATCGGGCGCATGCCGCTGATGCCGGGCCTCACCGAGCTGGTAGCCGGGCTCAAGGCCATGGGCTGGAAGGTGGCCATCGCCTCCGGCGGCTTTGTGCCCTTTGCCCGTCATCTGCAGCAGCAACTGGGGCTGGATGCGGTGTTTGCCAATACCCTTGGCATTGAAAACGGCAAACTCACCGGTGAGGTGCTGGGGGCCATCGTCGATGCCGATGCCAAGGCCAACATTCTGACCGAGCTGGCCCACGAGCACGGCATTCCCCTGACGCAGACCGTGGCCATTGGCGACGGCGCCAACGATCTGAAAATGCTGGCCCGGGCCGGTCTTGGCGTGGCCCTGCATGCCAAGCCACTGGTGCAGGAGCAGGCGCCGGTATGCCTGAACCGGCTCAGCCTGGAAGGGGTGCTGGGCCTGTTGCAGGCGCGCTGAGCCGGCAACGCCGTTGTGCCAGGTCGGTGATATTGAACACCTGGCACTGCAGCGCCAGCTCGGCCAGGCTTTGCTCCAGCAGCTGGGTCTTGTACAGGGAGGCTTCGGTCAGCCGATGCCATTCGGGTACATAAAAGTCGAGCTGGCGCAACTGCAGCCGGTTGACCACCGCCAGGCACACGGTGACCCGGCGCTGGCCGTCCAGCAGGCGCTGTTGCTCGGCGGGATCCGGGTTGAGCTGCAGCTGTGGTGAGCCGGAGCCGGCGGCATCGGCTGCCAGCCAGATTTCTGCCACCAGATGGCTTTTGCCATTGGGCCGTTGCAACGTGGTGGCAATGGATTGCAGCAGCTGGCGGGAGATAAGCCGGCCCAGCTGGGCCTGGCCCTTGTCGTCGGTGAGCAGGGTCATCAGCCGCTGGCGCACCGGGCTGGCCAGGCTGCCCTGTACGTAAAAGCCGCCGTCGTTGCGACCCAGTAAAAAGGCCGGCCCGGCCAGCTGCTGCAGGGCCTGGCGGGTCAGCCACATCATCCAGGCCGGTTGCTGAACGCTTTCCGGACGGGCGCGCAGCTTGTCCTGATTCTGGGCCAGCAGTGCCCTGAAAAACCGGCTGGCGGCGTGGCCCTTGCCCTGATCCTGGGCGTGCAGGTGCAGCACCCGCCCGCCCTCACTCAGGTTTACCAGCCGGTAGGGTAATTTCTTCAGGTTCCAGTCCCGGCCCAGCTTGTTCAGTTCGGGCAGGTTGAGCTGCACCAGAGCGGGCAAGGTGAGCTCCACCGGCTGGTTGAGGGTGAGTTTCAGGCCCTCGACCGAGATGTCTTCGGTCACCCCGTTCACGGTGGCACCTTCCAGCAGCAGTTCCACCGGTGTTTCAAAGCGAAAGCGGGTTTCCCGGCGCTGGGAGGGCTGGCGCAATGACACCAGGCGAATGGGCCTGGGCTCGGGGAGCACGCGAAAGGGCAGTAATGGCCGCGCGTTGGCAGGCAGCGGCGTGGCCAGTTCGGGGGCGGGCAGGGGCGTCAGCCACAGCTGCCACTTCAGCGGTGCCAGCCGCTCCCGCCCCAGGGCATCCAGGTTGTCGGCGATCTGATCGGTAAACAGCACCGGACGAATGCCCAGGTGGTACAGCTGCAGGGTGCCGGCGCGCTGGCCCTCGCTGACAAACTGCCCGAGCAGGTTCTCCTTTTCCAGCCGGTGTTGCTCGGCGGCAAAATAGTAGGTTTCCTTTTTGCCCTGCACGCGAAAGCTGTACAGAAACACCGGCTCGTGCTGGCGTGCGGCCATGTCGAGGACGCAGGCCGGAGGCAGCAGGCTGGCCAGCAGATCCCCCGGCCGTTCATGGCGCCAGCTCTCCAGCAGCTTTTTGCCAAAGCGGTTGCACAGCACTTCCTGCAGCCGGCCCTGTTCGTCGAAGAACAGCGACTGGCCGAGGCCGGTTTCCAGCAGCGCCTGCCCCCAGCACTGGGCGCGGGCGGTATCGAACAAGTCCTGAGCGTCGTGGCCGTACCGGCTCTGGTTTTGCTCGATAAACTGCCCCAGGGCCTGATCCCAGGCGCCGTTCTGCTCGATGCGGCGCAGCTGAATGCGGCCCTTGTCGCCCTGGGGCACGGCGGTCAGCCGGTAGCGTTTGGGCTCCACCAGAGCGCCCATGCCCGGTTGCTGGGCCAGCTCGGGAAAGGACACCGCCACTTCTTCCGGCAGGGTCAGCCTGGAGGGTAGGGTGGCCATCAGGCCGTTGACGGAAATATCCAGGCTGTTGGCCTGAATGTCGCCGTCGTCCAGGTGCAGGTGCACCGGGGTGACAAACTGCAGCCTTGGCTCCTGGCGGCGGGTACCGAAGGAGGGCTGGTGCCAGGGGGTGGCATTGAGCATGGCCGGTTGCTTGCGCATGGCGGCCAGCTCGGCAAGCAGGGTTTCATACAGGCCACGGGTATATTCGCCGTTGTACTGGCCCAGCAGCTGCATGAAGCGCTGCTCCAGCCGGGGCGGCAGCATGTGGTTCAACCCCCGGTGGGGCATGGGCCGGCACTGCCCGGGAAACAGCTTGCGCAGGTCCAGCACCCTCAGGCAGGGCGCCTTGAGCCGGTTGAGCTCGGCCAGCAGCTGATAGCGGGTCTGGCTGTCGGCATCGGGCAGCAGACTGGTCAGCAGGGTTTCCGTGTCCTGCTGGTAGCTCAGGGGAATCATCCGGTTGAGCAGGGCTTTGTAGGGGCTGAAGTCCATTCCGGTGCAAGCTTGAGTGAGCGAAAAACTTGCGCCAGTATAACAGCTTGTGAATCAATGAGTGAGACAGCATGGCCAAGTCCAAGACCGCCTTCGTATGTGGTGAATGCGGTGCCGAATTTCCCCGCTGGCAGGGGCAGTGCTCCGAATGCAAGGAGTGGAACACCATCAGTGAAATCCGGCTGGCACCGGCCACCTCGTCCAGCCGCAACGCCCGCTTCTCCGGCTACGCCGGCCTGCAGGAAAACAGGGTGCAGACCCTGAACGAAATCGCCATGACCGAAATTCCGCGCATCGACAGCGGTTTTCGCGAGCTGGACCGGGTGCTGGGCGGTGGCCTGGTACCGGGCTCGGCCATTCTCATCGGCGGCAACCCGGGGGCGGGCAAGAGTACCCTGCTGCTGCAGGTGATGTGCGGCCTGGCCGGGCGCATGAAAACCCTGTATGTGACCGGTGAAGAGTCGCTGCAGCAGGTGGCCATGCGCGCCCAGCGTCTGGGGCTGCCCCGGGATCAACTGCGCATGCTGTCGGAAACCAGTGTCGAACAAATCTGCCACGTGGCCCGGGAAGAGCAGCCGGCGGTGATGGTGATCGACTCCATTCAGGTGATGCACGTGGCCGACGTGCAGTCGGCGCCGGGCTCGGTGAGCCAGGTGCGGGAAGCGGCGGCCCAGCTGACCCGCTTTGCCAAGCTGCAGGGAGTGGTGATCCTGATGGTGGGCCATGTCACCAAGGACGGCACCCTGGCCGGGCCCAAGGTGCTGGAGCATTGCATCGACTGCTCGGTGCTGCTCGACGGCGCCGCCGACAGCCGTTTTCGTACCCTGCGCAGCCACAAGAACCGCTTTGGCGCGGTGAACGAGCTGGGGGTGTTCGCCATGACCGAAACCGGCATGAAGGAGGTGAGCAACCCTTCTGCCATTTTCCTCAGCCGGGGTGAGGAGCAGGTCACCGGCTCCGTGGTCATGGTGATCTGGGAAGGCACCCGGCCGTTGCTGGTGGAGCTGCAGGCGCTGGTGGACTACTCCCAGCTGGCCAACCCGCGGCGGGTGACCGTGGGCCTGGAGCACAACCGGCTGGCGCTGCTGCTGGCGGTGCTGCACCGCCACGGCGGTATGCAGATGGCGGATCAGGATGTGTTCGTCAACGTGGTGGGCGGCGTGCGGGTGGAAGATACCAGCGCCGATCTGGCGCTGCTGCTGGCGCTGGTGTCGAGCTTTCGCGACAAGGCCCTGCCCAAGGAGCTGGTGGTATTCGGAGAGGTGGGCCTGTCGGGGGAAATCCGGCCGGTGCCCTCGGGCCAGGAGCGGCTGATGGAGGCGGCCAAGCACGGCTTTACCCGGGCCATTGTGCCCTGGGCCAACCGCCCCAAGCAGGCGCCCGAGGGCATGGAAGTGATCCCGGTGAAAAAACTGGAGGAAGCGCTGGCGGCGCTGTAATACCGTCGTACCGGGCTTGACCCGGTACCTTGTCTGTACCGCGCCAGTGGAGGGCGCTCAGCCGCTCTTCAGCAACTGCTCAAACTGCCGTTGCAGCAGTTGCTCGTCGCCCAGATTCAGTTCCACCAGCCGGCGCAGGTGGGTGGCGCTGTCCAGGTCGAGGTGCGCGCATTCCAGCCCCACATCGGCACCTTCGTGGTGACGCTGGCGGCCGGTCATGCGAATGGCGCTGCCGTCTTCGAGAGGAATGCGCAGGCTCAGCGCATCGCCGTCCTGCCCCGGCCAGTCATTCACGACAAGCAGGGCGCCGTGCAGGGACAGATCCCGCACCCGGGCCGGCCACTGCCGGCCCGCCGCATCGGTCAGCCGGGCATCGGCACGGAAGTCAATGCGGCAAAAGGCTCTGCGTTCGGCCATGGGGCCTCCTTACGCCGGGGTGCCGGTATCCAGATGGTCCACCAGATCGATGGCCGACACCAGCCGGTCTTCCAGCGAGAAGCGCTCTTCCAGCAGCTCCCCCAGCCGGTTCAGATCCTGATCCAGCTCCAGCAGGGTGTCGTCGTCGGCCTGGGTGTACTTGTCGTGAAAGTTCAGGGCTTCGTCGGTATTGCGCTTGATGCGCGGATAAATACGCTCAGCCAGCACGCGGGCATTGCCCCGGGATGACTCGTAGGCCGCCAGCACGTGATCGTAAATCTCGAAATGGCCGGCGGAGACATAGTCGACCAGCTGGCCGCAGAATTCGTGCAGCTCGTCCTGTGAGGGAAGGCTGTGATGAGTGGAAAGGCGAATATATTCAACGAGCAGGGCCTGGCGGGCATTGAGAAAGGCGTCCAGTGCCTTGTGAATGCCGCCAAGCCTGGCTTTGGTCTGTTCCAGTTTCCCGAGCATGGTTCCCTCCGTGGGCTGCCTGATGGGCTCAGTACTATAAGTAAAGAAAAGCGGTGCCGTGGTCAATAGCCGGTGGTGATTTCGTGACCATTCCGGGGCCGGGTCCGGCTTTTTCGCGTTCCCGGGCGGTAGTGGTACAATGCGGGCAATTTTGCCACCCGATGCGGAACGACGGAATGAAACCACTCAAGAATGATACCTATCTGCGCGCGCTGATGCGTCAGCCCACCGACTACACCCCGGTATGGATGATGCGTCAGGCCGGCCGCTACCTGCCGGAATACAAGGCCACCCGGGCCCAGGCCGGCGATTTTATGTCGCTGTGCCGCAATGCCGAGCTGGCCTGCGAAGTGACCCTGCAGCCATTGCGTCGCTTTCCGCTGGACGCGGCCATTCTGTTTTCCGACATTCTGACCATTCCCGACGCCATGGGCCTGGGGCTGTATTTTGAAACCGGCGAAGGCCCGCGCTTTGAGCGTCCGGTCACCTGCGCCGCCGACGTGGCGCGTATCGGCGTTCCCGATCCGGAAGACGAGCTGGGCTACGTGATGAACGCGGTGCGCACCATTCGCCGCGAGCTGCAGGGCGAGGTGCCGCTGATCGGCTTCTCCGGCAGCCCCTGGACCCTGGCCACCTACATGGTGGAAGGCGGCAGCTCCAAGGCCTTTACCAAAATCAAGAAGATGATGTATGCCGAGCCGCAGACCCTGCACGCCCTGCTCGACAAGCTGGCCGACAGTGTCACCAGCTACCTTAACGCCCAGGTGGCGGCGGGCGCCCAGTCACTGATGATCTTCGACACCTGGGGCGGCGTGCTCACGCCGCGGGACTACAACGAGTTTTCGCTGCAGTACATGGCCAAGATCGTCGACGGGCTGACCCGCGAGGCCGACGGCCGCCGCGTGCCGGTGACCCTGTTCACCAAGAACGGCGGCCAGTGGCTGGAAGCCATCGCCGCCACCGGCTGCGACGCCGTGGGCCTGGACTGGACCATCAATATCGCCGACGCCAAACGCCGGGTGGGTGACCGGGTGGCGCTGCAGGGCAACATGGATCCGTCCATGCTGTATGCGCCCATTCCCCGCATCGAGCAGGAAGTGGCCGGCATTCTGGAAGGCTTTGGCCATGGCCCCGGCCATGTGTTCAACCTGGGCCACGGCATTCATCTGGATGTGGATCCGGCGCACGCCGGCGCCTTTATTGAGTCGGTGCACCGGCTGTCGCGGCCTTACCACGCGGAGTAAGGACGGGACACACCGAACAAAAAAAGCGCCGAATGGCGCTTTTTTATGACCTGGCGCCGGCTCAGCCGGCGGAGAGTTGCTGCTTGAGCTGTTGCACCCTGACCAGGAACTGCTTGCGGGCATTGCCGGTCAGGCCCTCGGCCATGGGCAGCTTGACCTGCATGGGATCCACCGGCCGGTTGTTGACCAGAAACTCGTAGTGCAGGTGCGGGCCGGTGGAGCGGCCGGTGTTGCCCGACAGCGCGATGCGGTCTCCGCGGCGCACCTTATCACCCGGCTTCACCAGGAACTTGCTCAGGTGCAGGAAGCGGGTGGTGTACTTGCGGCCGTGGCGGATCACCAGGTAGTTGCCGGCCAGCCGGTGGCGGGTCGCCTTGACCACCACGCCGTCGCCCGGCGCCAGCACCGGGGTGCCGGTGGGCACGGCAAAGTCGGTGCCCTTGTGGGGACGAATGCGACCGGTGACCGGATGCTTGCGGTGCAGGTTGAAGTTGGAGCTGATGCGGGAGTGGTGTTTCAGCGGAATGCGCACAAAGCCGCGTTCCATGCTGTTGCCCTGATCGTCATAGAAGTTGCCGTCTTCATGGCGGAACGCCTGGTAGCTGCGGCCGTTGTTGATGATCTCCACCGCCTGCAGCTCGGCCTTGCCGGTGCTCTGGCCTTCCACGAATTCGCGCTTGACCACCACCCGGAAGGTATCGCCCTGGCGCAGATCCCGGGCAAAGTTGAGCTGCCACTGGAACAGGTTGGCGATTTTCTGGATCTGGCCGGCGGACAGCCCCGCACTGCGGGCGCTGAGGTAGAAGCTGCCATTGATGGTGCCCTTGAGGCTGCGGCTTTCCCAGTGGCTTTCCTCGGTCTTCAGCCGGCTTTCATAACCCTCGCCGTTGCGGGTAAAAATGCGGGTCCGCATGATGTCCCGCTGGATCTTGAACTCCTGCAGCAGGTTGTTTTCGTCGATCAGCAGATACAGGGTCTGGCCGGGGCGCAGCCCGTCGAGCACCCGGTTTTCGTCGGCATCCAGCAGCTTGTACATGGTGGCCAGAGGCAGGCCCAGACCGTTGAAAATGGTGCTCAGGGTGTCGCCGTTCTGCACCACGTATTCCTGCCATTCCGGCTCGCTGGCGGCGATTTCGTCCAGCGCGTCCACCGGCTCGGCGGCGCCGATATCATCGTTGGGCAGGGTATAAAATTCGGTGCTGTCGACCTGTTCCTGTTCCTGCGGGTGCTGGGGCACATGCAGGCTGGCGGGAATACTGATGCGCACCGGCTTGTCGGTCAGCTCACCAGGAGTGGGCATCAGGGCCGCGGTGGAGAGGGTCAGGCCGCTGAGCAGGACAATACCGTAAAGGTGTCGCCGGGGCAGGGGCGAGGGCATGTCTTGCAGTCTGCTTTGTATCGGGCGGAGAAAATTCATCCGGATTACCTGTGCCAGTGGAATACTACACGATGCATATTGTGACCGTTTATTGTTCGACGTTTTAATAACCAAATTAAATAAGCTGGTCGTCTTTTATTACTAAATGGCCCGAAAACATCGGGCCACTGGTGTTAGTGCATCATTCATCACGAAAGTTCGGCATTATACAAAAATTCGTGTCCGAGTGTTCATCTTTCATTCAACAAACAAACGGCCATGTCGTTGGCCAACTTGAACATGAAGTCGAAATAGCCTTCGGCGCCGTCCTGAATGTCGCTGGCCAGAGGATCCAGTACCGCCACGCGGGCCTGAGTATCCCGCACCACGGCGTTGATCACGGCGGGACGGAACTGGGGTTCGGCAAACACGCATTCGGCGTTGGCCTGTTTCAGCGCCTGGTGAATGCGTGCCACGGTTTGTGCCCCCGGGGCCCGCTCGGGGTTGACGGTGAAATAACCCAGCGAGGGGATCTGATAGTGGGCTTCCCAGTAGCCATAGGCGTCGTGAAACACAAAATAGCCCTTGCCTCTGGCCGGGGCCAGGCGCTCGGTTACACGGGCATCGGTTTCGTGCAACTTTGACTCAAACAGCGCCAGGTTGTGTTGATATCGATCAAGATTGTCCGGATCCAGCTCTCCCAGGCGCTCGGCGATCAGCCGGGCGATGGCCAGGCCGTTGTGGGGATCCAGCCAGATGTGGGGATCCCGGTCACCATGGTCATGTTCGTCGTGAGCATGAGCCTCATGCTGGGCGATTACGATTTTGCCGTTATCATGAGCCGGCTCGTCACCCTGATGATCGTCATGGTGGCCATGTTCATCTTCATCATGGTGTCCGTGTTCATCCCGGTGTTGCTGTTCGGACGGCAACAGCGGCATCAGCGCCAGGCTGTTGCCACGGTTGGCCAGCAGCGGAGTGAGGAATCCTTCCAGATCAGGGCCTACCCAGATCACCAGATCGGCCTGTTGAATACGGCGCAGATCCGAGGGTTTAAGGGCATAGTCGTGGGGCGATGTGCCGGGTTTAAGCAGCAGCCCGGCGGGCTCGCCGCCCCGAGTGATGGCATTGGCGATCAGTTGCAGTGGCTTGACGGTGGTCAGAACTTCAACGGCACTGGCCTGGCCGGCAAGCAGCAGGGTCAGAAAAAGCAGGGCTCTCATGGCAGGCATTCTCGAGTGATTGTGAATGGAATTCGCGTGAACGAGAATGTTATAATATTACAAATATTGAAGTAAAGGCGCATCGCGAATGACCAAACTGGTAGAGCTGACCGAGGTTGGCCTGGAAGCGGACGGCAACGTCATTCTGGATCGAATATCCCTGAGCCTGCACCGCGGCGAGATCCTCACCGTGGTGGGGCCCAATGGTGCCGGCAAGAGTTCGCTTATAAAGCTGGTGCTGGAATTGCGTCAGGCCTCCCGGGGCACACTGTGGCGCAAGCCGGGGCTGCGGGTGGGCTATGTGCCCCAGAAACTGCACCTGGATCCGGTGTTGCCACTGACGGTGGCACGCTTTCTCAGCCTGTCTCGCGGCCGCCGGCTGACCGTGGCCCAGGCACTGGCCCGGGTGGGCGCCGAGCGGCTGGCCGAGCGGGCCATGCAGGCGCTCTCCGGAGGGGAAATGCAGCGTATTCTGCTGGCACGGGCCCTGATGATGGCGCCCGAACTGTTGATCCTGGACGAGCCGGCCCAGGGGGTGGACGTGCACGGCCAGACCGAACTGTATGCGCTGATCCAGCAACTGGCCGGGGAACTGCAATGCGGAGTGCTCATGGTATCCCACGATCTGCATCTGGTGATGGCCAGCACCCATCGCGTGATTTGCCTGAACCGTCACGTGTGCTGCCACGGTGAGCCCGAGCAGGTGGCCCGCCATCCGGAGTTCGCCCGTCTGTTCGGCCGGCCCGAGCTGGCCCAGCTGGCGGTCTATACCCATCATCATGATTGCGACGACGAGCATCACGGAGACGTGCGCCATGTGGGATAGTTTTCTGCTTTACGCCCTGCTGGCGGGGCTGGGTATTGCCGTGCTGGCCGGCCCCCTGGGCAGCTTTGTGGTATGGCGGCGCATGGCCTATTTTGGCGACACCCTGGCCCACTCCTCCCTGCTGGGGGTGGCCATGGGCCTGCTGCTGCAAATTAACCTGACCCTGGCGGTGCTGGTGGCCTGCCTGCTGCTGGGGGTGTTGCTGGCCGGTTTGCAGCGGGGCAGCCGGCTCAGCACCGACACCCTGCTCGGCATTCTGGCCCATACCGCGCTGTCGCTGGGGCTGGTGGCACTGGCCTTTATGGACAATATTCGTGTGGATCTGATGGCCTACCTGTTCGGGGATCTGCTGGCGATTCAGAGCTCGGATCTGGCCTGGATCTATGGTGGCGGCGCCCTGCTGCTGCTGTTGTTGAGACACTTCTGGAGTCCGTTGCTGTCCGTGACCGTCAGTGAAGAGCTGGCCCGGGTCGAAGGCGTGCCGGTGGAGCGGCTCAAGCTGTTGCTGCTGTTGATGATCAGTGTGCTGATCGCGGTGGCGATGAAGTTTGTGGGGGCGCTGATCATCACCTCGCTGCTGATCATTCCCGCCGCTACCGCCCGCCGCTTCAGCCGCACTCCTGAGCAGATGGCCGCCCTGGCCTCGGGCATTGGCGTGCTGGCGGTGCTCGGCGGCCTGCAACTGTCGGTGAGTTACGATACCCCCACGGGCCCGTCCGTGGTGGTGGCCGCCGCTGCCCTGTTTCTGCTATCACAGCTGGTGCCCAAGCGGGGATAATCGGTTGATGCCACTTTTCTCGTTCCCGCGCCCTGCGTGGGAACGCATGCTGGCTCCTGCGCAACCCCCGTAACAATCTTCCGTCTTTCAGCTTTTCAACACCTCATGCACCCGTGCCCGCAGTGCCGGCAGCTCTTCTCGCTCGAACCAGGGGTTTTTAGTCAGCCAGTAACGGTTGCGGGGCGACGGGTGGGGCAGGGGCAGGCGCTCGGGAGTGAATTCCCGCCAGTGGCGCACCGTTTCGGTGAGGGTGGGGTAACGCTGGCCCAGGTAATAACGCTGGGCGTACTGGCCGATCAGCAGGGTCAGGCGAATGTCGGGCAGGGCCGCCAGTATGCGTGCATGCCAGGCGGGAGCACATTCCGGGCGGGGCGGCAAATCCCCGCTCTTGCCCCGGCCCGGGTAGCAAAAGCCCATGGGCATGATGGCGACTTGCTCAGGGTCGTAAAACACTGTCCGGTCGAGCGCCAGCCAGCGGCGCAGGGTATCGCCACTGGCATCGTTCCAGGGAATGCCGGTTTCATGCACCCGGGTGCCCGGTGCCTGACCGATGATCAGAATGCGCGCGCGTTCCCCCAGCTGCACCACCGGGCGTGGACCCAGGGGCAGGTGAGCCTCGCACAGCCGGCAGGCGCGCACCTCGGCGAGCAGGGTTTTCATCAGTAGCCCAGGTCGAAATTTACCAGCCCTTCCATGGTCTTGCCCTCGATAAACTTGAGGTAATTGCGGCTGAAGCGGGTCACTATCTGATCGGGAAAGCTGTAGCCGGAGTTGTGCGGGGTGATCACCACATTGGGCATGTCCCACAGCGGACTGCTTTCGGGCAGGGGCTCGGTGGCGAACACGTCGAGCACGGCGGCGCCAATGCGGCCGCTGCGCAGGGCGTGCAGCAGGGCGGTCTCATCCACCGCATCACCCCGGCCCACGTTAAAGAACACCACGCCGGGCTTGATGTGATTGAGCCGCTCCTCGTTGAACAGCCGCCGGGTTTCGGGGGTGGAGGGCAGAACACTCACCACCACGTCGGCCTGGGGCAGCACCTTGTTCAGCGCCGGCGGCTGGTAGGTACGATCAAAGTTGGGGGCTTCACGGCCGGTGCGGCTGATGCCGAGCACCTGCATGCCAAAGTGGCGGGCGGTGCCGGCCACGTGCTGGCCAATGCTGCCGGTGCCCAGCACCAGCATGGTCTTGCCCGCCAGGCTCTGGTAGGCGATGGGTTGCCAGTTGTGGTGCCGTTGCTGCTCCCGGTAGTGGCGCAGATGGCGGGTGAGTGACAGCAGGTGGGCAAACACGTATTCGCTCACCAGCGGGCCGAAAATGCCGCGCACATTGGTGAGCAGATAGTCCTGGCGGGTGCCCGGGCTCAGCAGCACATCGACCCCGGCATAGGTGGACTGCACCCACTTCAGTTGCCGGGCTTCCTTCAGCCAGGGGCGAATGCGGGCGGGCTCGCCCAGCAGAATGTCGGCCCGCTCCAGACCGGCCCGAATTTCGTTGTCGTTGCCGGGCATCAGCACGGTCAGGCCCGGCAGGTAGGCCTTGCTCAGCAGATCCCGGTAGTGATGATTGTCCTGGCTGAGCAGCAGCAGGGTATGATTGGCCATACCTGTTCTCCTTGAAATGGGGTGTTCGCCGGTTTTGTGAGACAATGACACAGGCAAAATCTTATACCAGTGTTTCCCCCGCAAACTGTGAGCCCGGGAGCAAACGGCCATCGGGCCGCGGGGGAAACCCAACCACAAGGAATTTCGCGTGTTCGGCGATAAATTTTATAAAAAACTCAACAAACTCTCGCCCTGGCAGCAAACCGTGTTCGCGCTGGCGCTGGCGGAGCGCATGTACCCCAACTACCGGCTGTTTGCCGACACCGCCGGCTTTGGCGACGGGGCGCGTTTTCGCCACTGCCTGGACGTGCTCTGGACCTACCTGACGGTCAAGGGGTCGCGGGTGGATCTCTCTGCCGAGCTGGAGTCTTTCGAGAATGTTATTCCGGATCCGAACAAATTTGAATCCTACGGTGCCTGGCCGGCGCTGGACGCCTGCGTGGCCCTGGGGGCGGCCTACAACTCGGTGATCTGCCGTATTGGCGAGGAAGCGATGGAAGCCAGCAATGCCTCGCTGGGCACGGTGGCCGGCTTTGCCGAGCTGATGGCGGAGCGGGAGCTGGAAGAGCAGGAGCTTTACGAACACGAACTGATGGAAGCGGAAATGGAATTTCAGGTGGAGCTGTTGGAGCGGGTGTCCCAGCCGCGGGAAGCCGCCACCATTCTGGCGGTGCGGGACTTCGCCGCCCAGGGCGGCGTCTCCAATATCGGTATCGGTCTGGAATAGGGGCGGCCCCGTGGTTATTCGTGCAGCAGGCTGCCCACCTGCAACAGGGGGGCCACGTCCAGATCGTGGGCGTTCATCATGGATGAGATGCGCTGCACCGAGGACAGCAGCAGGTTCTGCTCCCATTGTTCCAGCGACTGAAAACGCTGAATAAAGCTTTCCTGCAAGGGCCGGGGGGCGGTTTTCAGCTTTTCCACGCCGGCCTCGGTCAGTACCGCATGCACCTTGCGCTTGTCGGTCTGGCTGCGCTCCCGCCGCACCAGCTGCTTCTGCTCCAGCCGGTCGATAATGGTGGTGGCGGTGGCCTGGCTCATGTTGGTGGCCTGGGCCAGCTTGCGCATGGTGATGTCGCCATGCTCGCTGATGGCCTGCATCAGCAGCAGCTGGGGCCCGGTCAGGCCGGAGGCCTTGCTGAGCTGGCGGGAATGGAGATCGATGGCGCGGATGATCTGGCGCAGGGCCACCAGTACCTCTTCATGTTTTTCCACAATCTACCTGTTTTCTGTTGATGATAAAGGGGGCTCGTTGAAATTGCGCGCACCATAGCGCAAAACCGGCAGGCTGGAAAGTTCCGCATCGTGGTTTGCGCCGACGCACCGTGACCCACCGGTAATTGTATGTACAATTGAGCCATACCGCAGGAGGCACCGTGACCCAGTCGATTCCCCTTTATCAGCAGATTAAACAGCATATTCTGGCCCGTATCGAGTCGGGGGAATACCCGCTGCACCAGCAAATTCCGCCCGAGCAGGAGCTGGCCGGCCAGTTTGGCGTGAGCCGCATGACCGCCCACAAGGCCATTCGCGATCTGGTGCAGGAGGGTTACCTGATGCGCCGGGCCGGGCTGGGTACCTTTGTCACCGAGCCCAAGGCGGAGTCGCCCCTGGCCGACATCAACAACATCGCCGATGAGGTGCGCGGTCGCGGCCATGACTATGCCAACCGGGTGCTGGTGCTCGACAGCCGCCATGCCAACGAGGAAGTGGCGCTGAACATGGGGATGCGGCTCAATTCTAAAGTGTTTCATTCGGTGCTGGTGCATCTGGAAAACGGCGTGCCCATTCAGGTGGAAGAGCGCTTTGTCAATCCCCAGCTGGCGCCGGGCTACCTGCAGTGCGATTTTAACCGCCAGACCCCCAACGCCTACCTGATGGCGCAATGCCCGCTGTCGGACATGGAGCATATTGTTGAGGCCCGGCTGGCACCGGTCAATATCAGTGACTGGCTGCAGATTGCTCACGAGCAACCCTGCCTGCTGGTGACCCGGCGCACCTGGTCGCTGAATCAGCTGGTGAGTTTTGCCCGGCTCTGGCACCCCGGCAACCGCTACAAGCTGAGATCAACACTGAAGTTGTAAGTGATGGGAGCGGGGATTAGGGACTGGGGACCGGAAAAATACACACGCCCCCTTGGTCGTCTAATCCCTATTCCCCAATCCCCCGGTCTTAGCGCCAGCGGGTGAGCAGCAGATCCAGGCTGTGGCTGCCGTCGGTGAGCTGCACTTCCTCATCCTGCAGGGTGGCAAACAAGTCCATGCTGCGCTGACACAGTCCCCCCAGCTGCGCCGGTTGGGGATCGGCCAGGTGAAAAATCTCCAGCCGGGGCAGCTGGCTCAGCTCCACCTTGTGCTTGCTCCACCACTCGTCGGCGCTGCGGCCGCCGTAGCTGTAGACAACCACCCGCTCGGCCCGGGACAGTGCCTGCTTGATGCGCTTGACGCTGGGCTCACCCAGCTCCACCCACAGCACAATGCGGCCATCGGGCGCCTTTTGCCACAGCTCGGGCTCGTCGTCGGTGCTGAGTCCCTTGGTAAAGCTCAGTTCTTCGTCGGCGTGGCGCATAAAGGCCAGCAGCCGCACCATCAGGCGAATGTCGGTTTCGGACGGATGCTGGGCCACGGTCAGGCTGTGAGCCTGGTAATAGTGGCGGGTCAGATCGCTGATATTGATGCGCACCTTGCGCAGGGTGGCGGAAAGGGCCATGCGGGGGTTCCGTGTAAAAGTGCACATAGTAACGGCAAGCGGCGCACCGGGCCAGCCTGCCCCCTTTTCTCCTGCAAGCGGAGCAGCGCGGTAAAGGTGTTTGTGTATATACAAATCCAGTCATCACGCCTTGCATATGTAAAATAATTGTGTGATCAAGCTCCGTTATTCCCACTAATTCTGATATTTTCCTTGCCAGTCGCACCCTTGCTCCTTTAAATGTATATACAAATGCAGCAAGCAAGGAGCCCATCATGTCCCAACCGGATCGCCTCTGGATCAACGTCACCCTGTTTGACGGCCAGAACACCGCCGCCCAGCCCATGGCGGTGGCGATCACCAATGGCCTGATCACGCGTGTCTGTCCCATGAGCGAGCTGCCGGTCGCTGAACAGGCCGCCGGCGAGCTGATCGACGCCGAGGGCCGGGTGCTGACCCCGGGACTGGTGGACTGCCATACCCATCTGGTGTTTGGCGGCAGCCGCGCCGGCGAGTTCGAGGCCCGGCTCGAAGGCAAAAGCTATGAAGAGATCGCCCGTGCCGGCGGCGGCATTCTCAGCACGGTGCGCGCCACCCGCGCGGCCAGTGAAGACGAGCTGTACCAGGCCGCCCTGCCGCGCCTCGAGGCGCTGATGGCCGAGGGCGTGACCACGGTAGAGATCAAGTCCGGTTACGGCCTGACCGTGGAAGACGAACTGAAGATGCTGCGGGTGGCCCGCCGTCTGGGCCGGGAGCGGCCGGTGCGGGTGCTGACCACCCTGCTCGGGGCCCATGCCCTGCCGCCGGAATACCAGGACGATGCCGACGGCTATATCGATCTGGTGTGCAACCGCATGATCCCGGCGGCCGCCGCCGACGGGCTGGCGGATGCGGTGGATGTGTTCTGCGAGGGCATCGGCTTTTCGGTAGCGCAGTGCCTGCGGGTCTATGCCGCCGCCAAGGCTTATGGTCTGGCCATCAAGGGTCATACCGAGCAGCTCTCCAATCTCGGCGGCAGCGCCGCCGCCGCCCGGGCCGGGGCCTTGTCGGTGGATCATATCGAATATCTGGATGACGCCGGGGTTCAGGCCCTGGCCGAGGCCGGCACCGTCGCCACCCTGCTGCCGGGCGCCTTTTACATGCTGCGCGAAACCAAAGTGCCGCCCATTGAACTGCTGCGCCGACATGGGGTGCCCATGGCCCTGGCCACCGATGCCAACCCCGGTACTTCCCCCATTTTCAGTCTGCGGCTGATGCTGAACATGGCCTGTACCCTGTTCCGGCTCACACCGCTGGAAGCCCTGAGCGGGGTCACCGCCCATGGCGCCCGGGCACTGGGGCTGCAGCAGCAGATCGGACGCATTGCTCCCGGACTGCGGGCGGATCTTTGCCTGTGGAACACGAATAACCCGGCGGAACTGGCCTACAGCGTTGGCCTGCCCACCCTGGTCCGGCGGGTATTTGCCGGCCAGGCACTCTGAATTGATGAAACCACCCTATTGATTACGACACTGAAGAGGGAATTTTCCATGTCTCAGCACAACAACCGTCACGACCCCAGCCGCGTGATCAAGGCGCCCACCGGCGTCAATAAAATCTGCAAGAGCTGGCTCACCGAGGCCGCCTACCGCATGCTGCACAACAACCTGCACCCGGACGTGGCCGAGCGCCCCGAGGATCTGGTGGTGTATGGCGGCATCGGCCGTGCCGCCCGCAACTGGCCCTGCTTCGATCGCATTGCCGAGGTGCTGACCCGGCTGGAGGATGACGAAACCCTGCTGATCCAGTCCGGCAAGCCGGTGGGCGTGTTCAGGACCCACGCCGATGCCCCCAGAGTGCTGCTGGCCAACTCCAACCTGGTGCCCCACTGGGCCAACTGGGAGCACTTTAACGAGCTCGATAAAAAGGGCTTGATGATGTACGGCCAGATGACCGCCGGATCCTGGATCTACATCGGCTCTCAAGGGATTGTGCAGGGCACTTACGAAACCTTTGTGGCCATGGCCAAGCAGCACTTCAACGGCGACGCCAGGGGCCGCTGGATCCTTACCGGTGGTCTGGGTGGCATGGGCGGTGCTCAGCCTCTGGCCGCCACCATGGCCGGCTTCAGCTGTATTGCGGTGGAATGCGACGAAACCCGTATCGACTTCCGCCTGCGCACCCGTTATGTGGACAAAAAGGCCTACAGCCTGGATGAAGCCCTGGGCATCATCGACGAGGCCAAGGCCAAGGGCGAGGCGGTGTCCGTGGGCCTGCTCGGCAACTGTGCCGATATCTTCCCCGAGATTGTGGAGCGCGGCATCGTGCCCGACGTGGTAACCGATCAGACCAGCGCCCACGATCCGCTGAACGGCTACCTGCCCAAGGGCTGGACCATGGAATACGCCGCCGACATGCGCCTGAAGGACGAAGCCGCGGTGGTGGATGCCGCCAAGGAGTCCATGGCCATTCAGGTGCGCGCCATGCTGGCGCTGCAGCAGCGCGGCTCGGCCACCACCGACTACGGCAACAACATTCGCCAGATGGCCAAGGAAAAGGGGGTGGAGAACGCCTTTGACTTCCCGGGTTTCGTGCCGGCCTATATTCGTCCGCTGTTCTGCCAGGGCATAGGCCCGTTCCGCTGGGTGGCGCTGTCCGGGGATCCGGAAGACATCTACAAGACCGACGCCAAGGTGAAGGAGCTGATCCCCGATGATCCGCACCTTCACAACTGGCTCGACATGGCCCGGGAGCGGATCAGCTTTCAGGGACTGCCGGCGCGGATCTGCTGGGTGGGCCTCAAGGATCGTGCCCGTCTCGGCCGGGCCTTTAACGAAATGGTCAAAAACGGTGAGCTCAAGGCGCCCATCGTCATCGGCCGGGATCATCTGGACTCCGGCTCGGTGGCCAGCCCCAACCGGGAAACCGAAGCCATGCAGGACGGCTCCGATGCGGTCTCCGACTGGCCGCTGCTGAACGCCCTGCTGAACACCGCCGGCGGCGCCACCTGGGTGTCTCTGCATCACGGTGGTGGTGTGGGCATGGGCTTCAGCCAGCACTCGGGCGTGGTGATAGTGGCAGACGGCACCGAGGCCGCCGATGCCCGCCTGAGCCGCGTGCTGCGCAACGATCCGGGCACCGGGGTGATGCGTCATGCCGATGCCGGTTATGATATTGCCATCGACTGTGCCCGCGAACAGGGCCTGGATCTGCCCATGATTAACGGCTTGAGCAACAAGGACTGAGCACGATGAACACACTGACCATCAACCCCGGAAAAATGACCCTGGCCGAGATGCGCCAGGCCTATGAACAGCCGGTCAAGCTGAGCCTGGATCCATCCACCCACGGCGCCATTCAGGCCTCGGTGGACTGTGTTAACCGCATGGTGGCGGAAGACCGCACCGTGTACGGCATCAACACCGGCTTTGGCCTGCTGGCCAACACACGGATCAAACCCGAGGATCTGGAAACCCTGCAGCGTTCCCTGGTGCTGTCCCACGCCACCGGCCTGGGTGAGCTGGTGAGCGACGATCTGGTGCGGCTGATTATGGTGCTCAAGATCAACGGCCTGGCCCGGGGCTTTTCCGGCATTCGCCTGGAAGTACTGGAAGCCCTGATGGCCCTGGTCAACCATGAGGTCTACCCTTGCATTCCCGGCAAGGGATCCGTGGGTGCTTCCGGGGATCTGGCACCCCTGGCGCACATGAGCTGTGTGCTGCTGGGCGAAGGCCATGCCCGTTACCAGGGCGAGATCATCAGCGCCGGCCAGGCGCTGGAGATCGCCGGGCTCAAACCCATGGGGCTGGCCCCCAAGGAAGGCCTGGCGCTGCTCAACGGCACTCAGGTGTCCACCGCCTTTGCCCTGCGCGGCCTGTTTGAGGCGGAAGATCTGTTCGCCGGCGCCATTGCCGTGGGCGGTCTCACGGTGGAAGCGACCCTCAGCTCCCGCCGGCCGTTCGATGCCCGCATTCACGACGTACGCGGCCAGCGCGGGCAGATCGATGCCGCCGCCGCCTATCGCCATGTGCTGGGCGAGGCCAGCGAGATCAGCCGCTCCCACGTGAACTGCGCCAAGGTGCAGGATCCCTATTCCCTGCGCTGCCAGCCCCAGGTGATGGGTGCCTGCCTGACCCAGTTGCGTCAGGCCGCCGAGGTGCTGCTGATTGAAGGCAATGCCGTGTCCGACAACCCGCTGGTGTTTGCCGACGACAACGACGTGATTTCCGGCGGCAACTTCCACGCCGAGCCGGTGGCCATGGCCGCCGATAACCTGGCGCTGGCCATTGCCGAAATCGGCTCCCTGAGCGAGCGCCGGGTGTCGCTGATGATGGATACCCACATGTCGGGGCTGCCGCCCTTTCTGGTGGAAAACGGCGGGGTCAACTCCGGCTTTATGATCGCTCAGGTGTCGGCGGCGGCCCTGGCCTCCGACAACAAGGCGCTGGCGCACCCGCATTCGGTGGACTCGCTGCCCACCTCCGCCAACCAGGAAGACCATGTGTCCA
Source organism: Oceanimonas pelagia (assembly GCF_030849025.1). NCBI lineage: Bacteria > Pseudomonadati > Pseudomonadota > Gammaproteobacteria > Aeromonadales > Aeromonadaceae > Oceanimonas > Oceanimonas pelagia. The sequence goes on along the minus strand of NZ_CP118224.1, from coordinate 2,670,189 downwards.
TGGCTCCCAACGGCGGTCGCCGGCTGTGGGACATGGTGGAAAACACCCGGGGCGTGCTGGCCATCGAATGGCTGGCGGCCTGTCAGGGTCTGGACTTCCGTGGCGGCATGAAGACCACCGAGCTGCTGGAACAGGCGCGCCGGACCCTGCGGGAAAAAGTGAGCTATTACGACAAGGACCGCTTCTTTGCTCCGGATATCGAGCAGGCCAACGCCCTGCTCAAGGCCAATGTACTCAGCCATCTGGTACCGGCGGGGCTGCTGCCCAGCCACTGAGTGGCAGGGTGGCAAAAAAATTGAACAGAGGGGGCATTGGCCCCCTCTTTGTTATTGTGCCTCGTCGACGGGCGAGCTGAAGGCGGTGCCGCCGCGCAGAAATATCTGCTCCGGCGCCGGGTGCATCAGAAAGCGCTGGTGGGAAATGTTCCAGGCGTAGGCACCGGCATGGCGGAACACCAGCCAGTCGCCGATGGCCAGCTCAGCGATGGGCTGGCGGCGGGCCAGCACGTCCTTGGGGGTGCACAGCTGGCCCACCAGGGTGACGTTTTCGTTGCGCAGCCGTGGCGGCCGTTCACTCCGCACCAGGTGAAACGGGTGGTCGTGATCCTGGGCGGCCGGGGTGCGAAAGTGATGGGTACCGCCGCGACCGATGGCGAACCATTCGCCGTGGTTGCGCTTGATGTCGAGCACCTCCATCACGTAATAGCCGCAGTAGGCGCTGATGAAACGGCCGCATTCAAAGCGCAGCCGCAGTTTGCCCATGGGCTCCTCGTCGATCAGCTGCCGCAGCGCTTGGCAAAAGCCCGGCCAGTCAAAGCGCCGGTTCGGCTGCCTGTAGTCGACGCCGATGCCGCCACCCAGGTTAATCACCGACAGATCCAGGCCGAAGCGCGCCTGCCAGTCGCCGACGGTGCGCAGGCAGTGCTGGATCAGGGCCAGTTGCACTCGAGGATCCAGCTGGTGGGACATGAGATGAAAATGAAAGCCCTGCAGATCCAGCCGGTCCTGCTCGGCGATCAGCGCCAGCGCCTCGGGCAGATCCTCCGGATCCAGGCCAAAGGGGGTGGGTTTGCCAGCCATGGCCAGGCGCGTGCTGGGCATGCCGTCGAGGGGAATGTTCATGCGCAGCATCAGCGGCACCCGCCGGCCGAGCCGGGCGCCGAGGGCGGCGAGGCGCTGCAGCTCGGTCAGGCTTTCCACATGAATGCACTCCACGCCCAGGGTCAGCGCCTGCTCCAGCTCGGACTCCAGCTTGCCGGGGCCGCCGAACAGCAGTCGTTGCTCGGGGTGGCGCTCGGCCAGCCAGGCCAGTTCGCCGCCGGAGGCCGCTTCAAAGCCATCGACGACGGGCGCCAGGGTCTCGAGGATCGGCGCCATGGGGTTGGCCTTGGCGGCGTAGAACAGCTCGCAGTTGGCGGGCAGCGCCTCGCGCAGCTGGCGGGCGTGGGCGGCGAGGGCGTCCAGATCGTACAGGTAGGCGCACAGGGGCTCGCCGTTGGGCTGTTGCCGGCGCTGGGACAGGTATTGAGTAATGCTGGGGGTCATGAAGGAGCTCTCATCGGGTGGGGCAGCAGGGTGTAGTCGGCCAGGCGATCGGCCTTTTGCAGCAGACGGGTTTTCAGGTTGTTCTTGGCGGGCAGGGGCGCGCCGGCCAGCAGCTCACCGAGCTCGGCCGGCTGGCCGTTGGCCTGGTGCCAGGCCTGCAGCACCGCCGCCAGCCGTTGCCAGGCGGCCTGCTCCAGCCCGGTGTCGCCGTCGGCCAGGTGGAAAATGGCTTCCGACAGATTGTTGACCAGCAGGCAGTAGCCGATGCGGTTCCAGCCCTGCTCGCGGCTGTAGTGCACAGAAGCGCGGGCGCGTTCGGACAGGCCCTGCAGCCGGGACTCGGGCCAGTACTCGGGCAGCAGCTTGGTGCCTTCCAGATCGCGAATCCAGACTCGGCTCGGCAGGCCCTGATCAAAACCGATAAGGGTGTTCTGCAGGTGGGGCTCAAACACCACGCCGTGGTTGAGGCCGGCATCCAGCACGCCGGGCACCAGGGCCGCCAGGTAGGCCTCAAACCAGCTGAGGGCGGCGTGACGGTAGTCCCAGCCCCGCTCTGCGGCCAGGGTCTGCAACGCCTGCACCAGCCGGCTCTGGCCGAACCTGTCCCAGGCGAACAGGGCTCCGGCCAGGGCGGGGGCCGCGTTCTGCTGCAGCCCGGCGGGCAGGTTGTCCCGGTAGAGCAGGCCGAAACATTCCTGCAGGTGGCGCACGTCGTCCTGCTCCTGCGGGGTCGCCAGGGAGGCAAAGTTCAGGGTGGTGGCGGCGGGCTCCCGCATCAGGGCAAAGCCCGGGTTGTCCCGCTCCAGCTGCGCCAGCACCGGCGCCAGGTGTTTGCTCATGAAGACGGCGCTTTCCAGCTCGTACCAGGCGTTCTTGCGCACGCAGTTGGTCAGGCGTACGTGAATGGAGCATTTGAGAAAATAGCGCAACTCGGGCCGGTACAGGGTGCGCACCGAGGAGGTAGGGTACATCGGCAGCCCCCGGGAACCCAGGTAGCTCACCAGACCCTGTTGCTCGGCCCGGTGATAGAGGGGAGACGACAGAATGTGGTGTACCTCCCAGGGATGACAGGGATAGAGGCCGGGCTCGCCGGCCAGTTGCTCCAGCATGGCCAGGGCCGCCGGCTCGCCGCTGTGCTGCCACAGCGCGGGGCTGACGTTAAACCAGCACAGTGGAAATTCGGCGCCCACTTCCGGCGAGCAGGCCAGCAGTTCGTCCATGGGCACGCCGTGGCGGCTCTTGGGGCTGGGGTGCATGGGGTGGCCCCACAGCAGGGCCTGTTCGCTGTCGAGCAGGGTATCCGCCCGGGGTTTTGGCGCCCGTTCCAGAAAGGCGTGGGTAATGGCGGTGCTGTTGGCCAGTTGATCCGCCAGCTCTTGATTGAAGGGGGTGCCGGTCTGCAATGCCATCTCCTGCAGCAGCAGGCGGCCGGCGTCCTCGCCGGACAGCGGCCGCCAGGGCCGGCCGAGGCGCTTGACGAAAGGCATGGAGCTAAAGCGGGCCCGGCCCAGCAGGCTGACCCGGTCGGCGTTCAGGGCCAGCTTGGCCTGGCTGGCGGGCAGGGTCAGGCGCAGGGGGCGGCCCCCGGTGAGCGGGCTGGTCAGGGCACGGGGCAGGTCTCCCTTGGCGTGCCATTCCACCTCGCCGGCAGGCAGGGCGAACTCGCGCAGGTAACAGTTGAGCAGGGCGCCGATGGCGTGGTGTTCGGCCAGGCCGCGCAGGGGATCACTCGGGCGCGCGGTCGGGGTGAGCAGGGTTTCCATTGTGAGCCTCCATGGTAAACACGGTGAGTAACAGCAGGCCGCCGGCACAGGCCGAGGCGGCGGCAATAAAGGGAGTGTGCGTGCCGTGGCCGGCGCTGAGCCAGGCGGCAACCAGGCCCGCCAGCACGCCGGCGGCCTTGCCCACGGCGTCCAGCCGGCCAAACCAGCTGCCGGCCTTGCGGCGCCGGGTCAGCCGTCCGATCAGGCCGTTGAGGCCCTGAAAGCCGAGCCAGATGCCGAGCCCGAACAGCAGCCGGGCCGCCAGCAGGGCGGCCAGGCTGTGCAGCTGGAACTGCCACAGGCAGGCCAGCAGTTGCAGCCCCAGGCCCCAGGCCAGGGCCGGTCGCCAGGGCAGGGCGAGGCGGTGGGCCAGCGGCTGCACCAGCAGGTACACCAGGTGCGGCAGGCTGTAGAGCAGGCCGATCAGCGCCGGCGAGGTGGTCAGTGACTCGGCGTAGGGCAGAAAGTAGGGAAAGGTGGCCACCATGGCGAAGAAGAACAGAAACTGCAGTCCCATCGCCGTCCACCGCCAGTGGGCCGGTGGCGTCGCTTCCTCTGTGGCGTCCGTGAGTTTGCCGGCGCCCTGGTCGGTATCGGGCAGCCGGGCGGCCAGGGCCAGTGCCGCCAGCGGCAGCAGGGTCAGCCCCAGATACAGCTCGCGCACGGAAAACGTGGTCACCAGCAGGCCCAGGCCGATGGGGGCGCAGACCAGCGCCAGCCGGGCGGTGAACTGGGTCCAGCCCAGGGCCTGGGCCAGTTTTTCCCGGCTCAGGCCGGTGGCCAGGTAGCCGTTGGCCGCGGCCAGGGTGCCGCCGAACAGCCCCTGCAGCGCCAGCGCCAGCACAAACCAGCCGAGGGACGGCGCCAGTCCGGCCAGGGCAAAGGCCAGCGCCAGACCGGCCAGGGCGCGCATCAGCGACAGCTTGCAGCCATAGCGGTCGGCGAACCGCCCCCACAGGGGGGCGGACAGGGCGGTCAGTATCGCCGGCAGGCTGTACAGGGTGCCGACCCAGGGGCTGGTCTGGCCCAGCCCGAACTCGGTCAGTAACCGGGGCAGGAACAGCGGCATGCCGAGCACGCTGAAGGCCGCCATGAAATGGCAGGCGAGCACGGCGGTCAGGACTGGATTCATGCGGGCTCCCGCAGGAAGTTGGGTCCGGTGTGGCCGTAGAACTTGTTGATGTCCGCCGCCCCCGAGCGGGCCTTGCTGAGCAGGCTGCCGCTCTGCAGCAGGTACTTGACGTATTGCCGCTCGTCTTCGAACAGCAGGCGTTCGGCCAGTTGCGTGTCCAGCCCCTCGGCGTGCAGGGCGTCGAGCTCCCGGCGCAGGCTTTGGCGCAGCACCGCATAGCCCCAGTCCCGCGCCAGGCAGCCGGCCTCGGCCAGGCCTTCGAGCACGGCGGCCAGATCCAGCTGCAGCGTGATGGTGGTGAACATCTGCCCCAGGGCCAGCTCGTCGGCCACCAGAATGCGCTCGTCGCGCAGTTCATGGAGGCGGGCGGCCAGCTCGGGGTGGGCCTGCTTAAAGCGGGCCGGCCACAACCGGGCGGCGTCGTTGTCCTTCATCATCAGGCTCAGGGGCCGGCCCGGGGTCAGCGACAGCACGGCGTTCTGCTGGTTGGACTCCAGGGCGATGCCGTATTTCAGCCACAGCCGCAGGTGCACCCGGGCCATCAGTTCGCAGTATTGCCGCCACCAGTCCGCCAGGCTCTGCTCGCCCTGATGCTCGAGCAGGGCGGCGATATAGGGCCGGCCATCGGGCAGCGGGCTGCACAGGGCGGCCACCGGTGCCAGGGTTTCCCCCGCTCGCGGCTCGGGGTAACGGCGCAGCAGAAAGGCGTGCAGCCTGTCGTCGCCCAGGTGGCCGGCCACCGACTCGTCCACGTGGCGATAGCTGCCCCTGAGGCGTTCGTCTTCCCGTTCGAGCCGGCTCAGGCAGCGGGCGAACCAGTCGCCGTCGTACAGGGTGCCGGGTTTGATCAGGCGAATGTTTTTCTGGCCCAGGGTGGCCATGGCCAGGGGCATCTTGAGGTGCTCGTTGGGCCGCTCGGCCAGCGCCAGGGTGCGCACCGACAGGGTCGGAATGACCGGCAGAAAGGCGCCGGGGGCCGCCACCGCGCCCTCGGGCAAGGTGTCCAGTTGCTGCCAGGTAAGCGGATGCACCGGAAACAGCACATGGCTGCTGGCCAGGGCGGCGTTCAGGCCCACCTGTTCAAAGCGCGGCCACCAGGCGGGCAGCGGGCCGGTCAGGCAGGCGCGGTCGGCGGGCAGGGCCAGCCAGTGCAGCCGGAACTCGGGGGCGAACTCAGGCGCAAAGGCCTCGAGCTGTTTCCGGCTGAAACCGAACTTGGCCCGGGCCGTAGGGTAATAGGGGTGGTCGAGAAAGCTGGCCACCTGATCCGCGTGCAGCAGGCGCGCGCCCCAGTCGGCGTCAAAGCCGGCGAGCCGGTCGGCCTGCTCGGCAAAGGCCCGGCGACACAGCTCGCCCTGCTCGATGGCGGCGTCCGCCTCGTCCATGTAGGCGGAGTACAGGGCCTGCTCGTCCTCTTCAAGGCCGGCCATCAGCCGTTCAAGCCAGCGCCGGTGGCCGGACTCTTGCCGCCAGTGGCCCTGGTCCAGGCACCACCAGTGGCCGGCGGCGGTGCGCAGCGGCTGCATGTAGTCGCTTTCGCTCACCGCCAGGCGCAGGGGCACGGCCAGGTGATCCAGCTCCAGCCAGAGCTGGCCGTCCTGCTCGACGCGCCGCCCCCGGCTGATCAGCTGGCGCACATCTTCCCGCAGGCAGGCGTCCATGATGCGCCGGCAAATGCGTTCCTGCTCCGTCATGCTTCTATCTCCCACTTCAGTTCGGCTTCGACCTGCTCTTGCAGGGTGTTCAGTGCCGCCGCCGAGTCGGCCTGCAGGTAGAGCACGCCCAGGTAGTCCTTGTTGGAATGGCTGAGCCGAATGCGGTCACCCTGCCGGCGCAGGGGCACATGGCTCAGCCCCGGCCGTGAAGCGGGCGCCGGCGGCACGGTCAGCCGGCCTTCGGACTCGGCCACCAGGTAGCGAATGGCGGCGTGGCGGGACGCCGGCGCCAGGGGCGGCAGGGGCTCGCCCAGGTGCAGCTGCAGTATGGGGCGGAACCAGCCGCCGGGCAGCAGTTCGTCCAGCAGGAACTCCCGGCCGTCGCCGATGCTGCGGTAGTTGATTTCCACCAGCACGGGGCCGGTGTCGGTGAGAATGAATTCGCTGTGGCACACGCCGAAGCCGACGCCAAAGGCCCGCACCTGCTCCAGCGCTGTCTGCTGCCAGGCCCGAGAGATGTCGCCCTGCCAGTGGGCGGCGGTTTCGATGAAGTGGGGCGGGGCGGAGAGGGAGACGTCAAAGCCGCCCACCGCCACCAGATCCCGGCCGTCGCCCAGGGTTTCCAGGGTGAACAGGGGGCCGGCCATGTACTGCTCCAGCAGCAGGGGGGCGGTGCCGCGGCCGGCCAGCAGGGCGGTCAGACCGGTCTGGGTGTCGACCCGGCTGACGTCGAGTGAAGCCACGCCCTGGCTGGGCTTGACCACCAGCGGATAGGGCCAGTCGGCGGCGGCGGGCTCGCCAGGCAGCAGCAGGCGCGACCAGACGCTGGGCAGGCCCAGCTCGGCCAGCCGTTCCCGCATGCGCAGCTTGTCCTTGGCCCGGTAGCACACCTGCCAGGGTTTGGTGGGCAGGCCCAGGGCGTCGGCGACGATGGCGGTGGCGGTCTGCAGGTGATCGCTGTTGGAAAAGACGGCGGCGGGGCGAATGGCCTGCTCGGTCAGCAGATCGAGCACGGCGATGGGGTTGAACACGTCGCACTCGAGCACGCGGGTATCCGCCAGGCGTTCCCGGTGCGCCTGGCCCTGATCGGTGACCAGCACCACCTCATGGCCCAGCTGGCGGGCGGCGGGAACAAAGCCGTCGATGACGGCGCGGTTGACCACATGGGTCAGGATCACGATGGGTAATGACATGCTTGTCCTTGTGAATCGAAACGGAAAATGGGAAGGGCTCAGCCGGCCTGGCGCACCTCGGCCAGCCGCTGTTGCAGGGCGCGGAACAGATAGCCTCTGTCTTCTCCCGCCAGCCAGGCGGTGATGCCGGCCTCGCGCCAGTGGGCGAGCTGCTCCGGGCTGCGCGGGTTGGCGCAAAAGGGCACGCCGGCGTCGCGGCAACGCGCCGCCATGTCGGCGATAAGGGTGGTCACCTCGGGCGCCTGCGGGTGCGGACCCAGGCCCAGATCCAGGGCCAGATCCAAGGCGCCTTCCAGCACCATGTCGACGCCCTCTTGGGCCAGAATGCCGGGCAGGGCCTCGACCCCGGCACGGGATTCGATCATGGGCACCACCAGAATGTTGTCGTTGGCGAGATGAATGTAGTCATCGAGCCCAAGGGTGCCGAAGCCGGTGATGGGACCGCCGGTGATGCCGCGCCGGCCCAGTGGCGGAAAGCGGCAGGCGGCGATGGCGTCGGCCACGGTGGCGGCGCTGTCGACCTGGGGCAGCACTATGCCGCGGGCGCCGGCGTCCAGCAGCCGGCCGATGCGTTTGGCGTCGCCGTCGGGCACCCGCACCAGGGGCGTGCAGCCGGTGCTCAGCACCGCCTGCAGGCTGTGGCGCAGGGTTTCTTCCGACACCAGAAGGTGCTCCATGTCGAGGATCACGAAGTCGTAGCCGGCACGGCCGATCATTTCCGCCAGCCAGGGGCCGGGCACGGAATTGAGCAGTCCGTAAACGGGCTCGTTGCGGCGCAGACGGGATTTAAGCGGGTTGATGGTCAGCATGGTGTCAAGGGTTTAAGTTGATGGTTAATGCAAACTATTCGTATTTGCGATTTGTTTCAACCCCCTGCTTTATGGGGAAATAAACGTATTTGCCTGAGGATGGGGGACGTGCCGTGCCGGCAGCGGCGGAACCGAGCGTGCTGGCGCGCGTAAAAGCCGGGGCCTTTGGGCAGGCGTCAACGGAGCAGGAAAAAAGTTCAATCTTTTATTGAAATATCAAACGGCATAAAAAATAATACGCAAAACTTAATCATTCTCATTTGGGTTGTTTTTATGTCATTTGCAGGGAAAGTAAAGTCAGCCGGCTACCGCCGTCGTCCGCTCAGTATGTTTGTCAGCCTGGCACTGATGCCCGCCATGCCCCTGGCCGCCGCCGAGGTGGCCAGCACCGAGCTGGAGCAGGTGGTGGTGGAAGGCGACTGGCTGGGTACCCCCAGCCAGGAAACCGTGAAAACCTACACCGGTGCCCGTAACGTGGTGGACAGCGAGGAGCTGCACGAGCGGGGTGCCCTCAACCTGGAAGATGCTCTGCGCAGCGTGCCGGGCATCCAGGTGCTGGATGAAACCGGCACCGGCATTTTGCCCAATATCGGCGTACGCGGCCTGAATCCGCTGCGCAGCGAACGGGTGCAGCTGATGGTGGACGGCTACCCGGTGGCCATCGGTCCCTACACCAACGTGGGTGTGTCCTTGTTCCCGGTGACCCTGCCCAGCCTGGAAGCGGTGGACGTGGTGCGCGGCGGTGCCGCCGTGCATTACGGCCCCAACAACGTGGGCGGTGTGCTCAACCTGATCACCAGGCCCATTCCCAATGCCTTTGAGCAAACCCTGCGCGAGCGCCTGTTGATTGCCGAAGACACCGGTCATGTGCTGACCGACACCTACTACCGGGCCGGTGGTTTCGTGACCGACAACCTGGGCCTGCAGTTCCAGGCCAACCTGCAAAAGGGCAACGGTTTTCGGGATCATTCCGATACCGAGGTACAGAACTATATTTTTGATGTCGACTATTTCGCCGACGACATCAACGAGTTCAAGGCCCAGCTGCAGTACTACGATGTGACCGCCGATCTGCCCGGTGCCCTGAGCCCGGCCGCCTATGAGGCCAACCGCAACCAGTCCCAGCGTCCTTACGATGGCTATGATGCCGACATGTGGCGGGGCACCCTGACCTGGATCCACACCCCCAGTGACGATGTGGAATTCCAGTGGCGCAACTTCGCCCACCGGGCGGATCGCACCTTTTTCTTTGGTCAGGATCTGACCTCCGGCGGCAACTGGGCCGATCCCGAGGCAACCAGCAGTCATGTGGCCGACTCACCCCGTATCTTTAACGTGTACGGCACCGAGCCGCGGGTCACCAAGCAGCTGGGCAACCATACCCTGATGTTGGGGGGCCGCTATGTGCGGGAAGAAGTGGAATTTGACGTCAACCGCCTGACTCTGGCCGATGGCAGCTACAACGATACCGTGCGGGACTGGGACTTTACCACCAATGCCTATGCCGCCTATGTGAGCGACACCATCAGCCTGCTGGACGATCGCCTGACCCTGACTCCGGGAGTACGTTATGAAGAGGTACGCACCGATTACCGGGATGACAACTCCGGTGCCATCAGCGACAACCACACCACCGCCTGGCTGCCCGGTCTGACCGTAGGCCTGCAGGCCACCGACGAGGTGTTCCTGTTTGCCAATGCCCAGCGTTCCCTGGTGCCGGTGCAGACCGCCCAGGTGATCCGCGAAGGGGAAGTCGCCAACGAAACCGCCTGGAACTACGAGCTGGGGGCCCGCTGGCAGCCCTACAGCAACCTGCAGACCACCGCCACCCTGTTCCGAATCGACTATCAGGATCAGATCCAGTTCAACAAGGCACAGAATGTGTACGAGAATCTGGGCGAAACCCGCCAGCAGGGCATTGAGCTGGAAAACCGCTGGATGCCGACCGACGAACTGGAACTGGGCCTGGGCTATACCTTCCTCGACAGCGAGCAGCTCAGCGGGGAGCACAATGGCAATGATCTGCCCAATGCGCCCCGTCACCACGTCAGCGCCGATGCCGTGTATCGCACCGGTCTGTGGACCGCCAGCGCCACCGCCCTGTATGCCGGCGAAAGCTTCAGCGATGCCGCCAACACCGTTGAGGAAACGCCCAGCGGCAGTGCCGGCAAGCTGCCGGCCTACACCCTGGTCAACACCCGTCTGGGCCGGGATATTCCCCTCGGCAACGACATGACCCTGAACGTGGGTCTGGGAGTAAACAACCTGCTGGACGACGACGCCTACTTCCGTGGTGCCGACGTCAGCCCGGTGGGCCGCTTGCCCATGCCTGGCCGCACCTATGTGCTGGAAGGTCAGCTCAGCTTCTGAGCCGGACAATCCGGGTCGCATTATTGCACCGTTACAGGGGCTGCTCACGCAGCCCTGTTTTTTTGTCCAGTAGTACCATGCTAGACTCGGCTTCTTTTATGACGCCGGGATAACGTGGTCGATGGCGAATTTCAGAACTCATATTCAGGTGGCCAGCGCCGCCAGCGGTCTGTTGGCCGCCGGACTGGTGTGGGCCGGACAGGTGTCCTTGAGCGAGGGCTGTCTGCTGTGGCTGGCGGGCAGCCTGGGCGGTATTTTGCCGGACATGGATTCGGACTCGTCCCGGGCCTTGGACATCGTGTTCCGGCTGTTTGGTCTGCTGGGCGCCATTCTGGCGCTGCTGTTTGGCCGCCAGCACCTGTCTCTGGTCGACACCCTGGTGGTAGGAGCACTGGCCTATGGCCTGGTGCGCTACCCGCTGTGCTGGGCCTTTGCCCGCTTTACCGTGCACCGGGCCAGCCTGCATTCGCTGCTGGCCAACGCCGTGTTTGGCCTGGTGACCGTGGTGCTGGCCGACCGGCTGTTCGGCCTGGAGCCCGAGCCGGCCTGGCTTGCCGGCCTGTTTGTGTTTTCCGGCGCCGGCATTCACCTGCTGCTGGACGAGCTGTACAGCATCGATCTGGAAGGACGGCGCATCAAAAAATCGTTCGGCACCGCGCTCAAGCTGGTCGAATGGCCGGCACCGCTGCCCAACCTGTTGTTACTGGCGCTGCTGGCGGGAAGCTGGTGGCTGACGCCGGCCCGGCCCGAGCTGCTGGCGCGGCTATTGCCGGTTTTCCACATCTGGTAGAATGGCGGCGCTGACTGAGCCGTGCCCATTACAGAATCAAAATAACGCCGGGCCGGTGTGCAGCGATGCTTCAATACCCCACACACAGGACACAAGTGATGAGCCTCGCAGACAAGGTTTTGGCCGTTAATAACGACCTTCCCATTCGTACTCGCCAGCCGGTGCACAGCGGCAAGGTGCGCTCCGTTTACTGGCTGACCGAAGAAGACAGCCGCCGGCTGATTCGGGAAAAAGGCTACAAGGTGGCCCCCGACGCCCCCCTGGCGATCATGGTGATCAGCGATCGCATTTCTGCCTTTGACTGTATCTGGCACGGCGAACAGGGCCTGAACGGCGTACCCGGCAAGGGCGCGGCGCTCAATGCCATCTCCAATCACTGGTTCCGCCTGTTCAAGGAGCGGGGACTGGCCGACAGCCATATTCTCGACATTCCCCATCCCTTTGTGTGGATCGTGCAAAAGGCCACGCCGGTGAAAATCGAGGCCATCTGCCGCCAGTACATCACCGGCTCCATGTGGCGCAGTTACGAGAAGGGCGAGCGCGAGTTCTGCGGCATTCGACTGCCCGAGGGCCTGAAAAAGGATCAGAAACTGCCCGAGCTGCTGATGACCCCGTCCACCAAGGGCATCTTGCGCGGCATTCCCGGCGTGCCGGAAGCGGATGACGTCAACATCACCCGCCAGAATATTGAAGACAACTTCGCCGCCTTCAACTTCAGAAGCCGGGACGACATCGCCCTGTATGAGCGGCTGCTGAAGGAAGGCTTTGAGGTGATAAGCCAGGAGCTTGCCAAAATCGACCAGGTATTTGTGGATACCAAGTTCGAGTTCGGTTATGTCACCGACGATCAGGGCCATGAAAAGCTGATCTACATGGACGAGGTGGGCACCCCCGACTCCTCCCGCATCTGGGACGGACCGGCCTGGCGGGAAGGGCGCATCGTGGAGAACTCGAAAGAGGACTTCCGCCAGCTGCTGCTCAGGCATTTTCCCGATCCGGACATTCTGCTCAACAAGGAACGCATGCCCGAGCGGGAAGCTCTGGCCCGCGACAATGCGCTGCCGGTGGAGGTGCTGATGAAAATCTCCAGTACTTATGTGGGTATCGCCGAGAAAATCACCGGCCAGAAACTGGTGCTGTCCGACAACCCCAAGGCCGATATCATCGCCATTCTGCGCGACGATTATGGTCTGGTGGACTAATACCAGTTCGACTCAAGCAGCGCTCATGTCCTGGCAACAATGCCACCTTTCAAACACTGTCATACCGGGCTTGACCCGGTATCTTTCTGTCGGAAGACCCTGGCTTTCGCCAGGATGACAGCCTGACCAGATGATTGGCATAAGCCGCCGTCTGCACAGCGTAAAAATGCCGGGAAACCCCGGCATTTTTTATTGTCGTGTGGTGCGAAGGAGCCTGACGTAGCACGCCACCGATTGCGGTGGCGTGTTAGCATGGCAATCAGGCCGCTCAGCGGGTACCGAACACCACTATGGTCTTGCCGTGGGCGGTGATCAGGTTCTGCTCTTCCAGCATCTTGAGGATGCGGCCCACGGTTTCCCGGGAGCAGCCCACGATCTGGCCGATCTCCTGACGGGTGATCTTGATCTGCATGCCGTCCGGGTGGGTCATGGCATCGGGCTGGCGCGCCAGGTTCAGCAGGGTTTCGGCAATGCGGCCGGTCACGTCGAGAAACGCCAGATCGCCCACCTTCTGGCTGGTGGTCTGCAGCCGGGTGGCCATCTGGGCCGACAGCCGCATCAGGATCTCCGGGTTCACCTGGATCAGCTGGCGAAATTTCTTGTAGGAAATTTCGGCCACTTCACAGGGCGACTTGGCCCGCACCCAGGCGGTGCGCACCGGATTTTCGGTGTCTTCAAACAGACCCAGCTCCCCGATAAAATCACCCTGGTTAAGGTAGGACAGGATCATTTCCTTGCCGTCTTCATCCTTGATCAGCACGGCTACCGACCCCTTGACGATATAATAGAGGGTCTCGGCCTTTTCACCCGCGTGGATCAGCGAGCTTTTGGCTGGATATTTGTGAATATGGCAATGTGACAAAAACCATTCCAGGGTCGGGTCACTTTGGGGCTTGCCGATAACCATGAATTTTCCTCTTGAGTCGGCTCGGGCTGCGGGCCCGGCCTTATACCTGATTGCGTGGGTGAGCAGCTAGCATAAAAGGCTTGCGGGCCCGCATCAAGAGCCGGGCCGGTTTTATCCGGCTCGTGAGTCGGGCCTCAATAGGCTAATATGCGGTTTTTTGCGGAGGAGTATTTATGAAAGCCAAGGTCAGCTGGTTGGAAGGCATGTGTTTTGAAGGTGTATCCGAGTCTGGACACAGAATTATGCTGGATGGTACCAATCCGGGCCAGGGCGCCAGCCCCATGGAGTATGTGCTGCTGGGCGCCGGCGGTTGCAGTGCCATCGATGTGGTGGCCATTCTCGAAAAAGGCCGCCAGGCCGTTACCGGCTGCGAAGTGGAGCTCAATGCCGAGCGCGCGGAAAATCCCCCGAAGGTATTTACCGCCATTCACCTGAATTTTATGGTGACCGGCCGTGACCTGTCGGAAAAACAGGTGGAGCGGGCGGTGGCCTTGTCCATGGAAAAATACTGTTCTGTGATCAAGATGCTGGAAAAGGCAGTAGACATTTCGTCTTCCTATGAGATACATCCTGCCTGAGTTATTGTATTAAAAGAATTGAGCAATAATAAAAAACGCCGGATGCAATCCGGCGTTTTTTATTGCAAACATGATTGCTGCCATCAGCGGATTTTTCCGGTCTCCAGCAGTTGTTCCAGCATGGGGCGTAAAATCAGCTCCATGGCAAAGCCCATTTTGCCGCCGGGCACCACTATGGTGTTGCGCCGGGACATAAAGGAGCCGTCGATCATTGCCAGCAGGTAGGGAAAGTCGACGTTCTTGATGCCACGAAAGCGGATCACCATCATGCTTTCGTCCAGGCTGGGAATCACCTTGGCGCTGAACGGGTTGGAGGTGTCCACCGTGGGCACCCGCTGAAAGTTGATATGGGTGCGGGAAAACTGCGGGGTGATGAAGTTGATGTAGTCTTCCATCGAGCGCACGATGGAGTCGGTGACCGCCTCCCGGGAGTGGCCGCGCTCGGCGGTGTCGCGAATGAGCTTCTGAATCCACTCCAGGTTGACGATGGGCACCATGCCCACCAACAGATCCACGTGCTGGGCCACGTTGTGCTCGTCGGTTACCACGCCGCCGTGCAGGCCTTCGTAAAACAGCAGGTTGGTATCGTCGGGCAGCTGCTGCCAGGGGGTAAAGGTGCCCGGCATCTGGTTAAAGGGCACCGCCTCGTCAAAGGTGTGCAGGTAGCGCCGGAACTGACCGGTGCCGGTGTCGCCATATTCCTTGAAAAACTGCTCCAGCAGCTCGAAGTCGTTGGCTTCAGGGCCGAAATAGCTGATGTGCCGGCCCTGCTCCCGGGCCCGGCGAATGGCCACGTCCATTTCCGGGCGGGTATAGCGGTGAAAGCTGTCGCCCTCCAGCACTGCGGCCTTGACCCCGAGCTGGGCAAACATGGACTGAAACACCTCGGTGGAGGTCGATGTGCCGGCACCCGAAGAGCCGGTCACCGCTATGATGGGGTGCTTGGCGGACATGACGAACCTATAAATTGATGAAACCGTGAGTGTTTATACGCAGTGCCGCGGGGGCAGGTCAAGGTTTGTGGCTGAACCTGCCGGCCGGTACTATGTTGACGCTGTCGTGCAGTTCGCTGTAGACGATGACCGCCTCACCGCGCTCAAGTTGTTGTTTTACTTCGAATACTTTTTGTTCAAGGGAGACTTCCCGGTCGCCGTACTCGGTGCCTTCCTGCAGCACGAAATGCTCGATCAAATTGGTCAGGGTGTCTGCGGGCAGTTCACGAAAGGGAATGATCATGGGGCGTTCCTGAAAAAGCCATGGGGATGCCGGCCGGGCCGTCACCGCTGGCGGTGAGCCAAGGTCGAGGAGGAGTAAAATACTGGGCGGCGCCCACAAAATCGAGTAAAACTGAGCGGTTGTTATTTTATGAGCCAATACACGATGGACATCACCCTGCTCGGCCCGGTGGCCGGCTTTGCCCTGGCGGCCTGCGGCACGCCGGGGCCCAACAACCTGCTGCTGGCCAGCTCCGGCACCCGCAATGGTTATTTCGCCAGCCTCAAGCTGTTGCTGGGCATCATGCTGGGCCTGCAGGGGCTGATGCTGCTTACCGCCCTGGGGCTGGGGCGGCTGTTTGAGATGTGGCCGGCGCTGCAGTGGGGGCTCAAGGTGGCGGGCAGCGGCTACCTGCTGTGGCTGGCCTGGCGCATTGCCACGGCGCCGCCCCCCGACAGCGGCGAACGCAGCATGCGCTGGCACCAGGGGGCGTTGTTTCAGTTTCTCAACCCCAAGTCCTGGCTGATGGCCATTTCCGCCATCAGCGGCTTTACCCTGGCCGGCGAGCAGTACTGGTCCTCGGCCCTGGCGGTGCTGGGCGTATTCCTGTTTTTTGGCCTGGTCACCGGCCATCTGTGGACCCTGCTGGGCATGCGGGTGCGCCGCTGGCTGCGCACGGAACGCGACTGGCGTCGTTTCAACGCCCTGATGGGCGGGTTGACCGCCGCTTGTGTGGCGATGATCTGGTACTGATTTGCGGTTAACCGTTAGAGTTTGGGCGCAAAGGGTGTAAAATCTGGCCGGTTTTTTGTCCTCGATCCAAGGCTTTCATGGTTTCTGACACAGATTTGTTTAAAGAGATTCGTCCCTACCGGGACGACGAAGTCGCCGGCGCCCTTGAGCGGCTGATCGCCGACGACGAGTTTATCGGCGCCATTGCCCGCTATCGTTTTGCCGGTCTGTCGCGCCTGGGCGGCGGCCTGGTAAAGAAGTTGATTCGCCTCTATCTGGGCTGGCGCTGGCGTAACGTCAACAGCGTGCACCAGGTGCAGATGGAAGTGGCCGGCTTTATGGAAAAGATGATCGCCAGCACCACCGCCGGCGTTACCTATTCCGGCCTGGAATACCTGCGTCCCGACACCGGCTACCTGTTTATCTCCAACCACCGAGATATCGCCATGGACCCGGCCTTCGTCAACTGGGGCCTTTATACCCACGGCATGGACACGGTGCGCATCGCTATCGGCGACAACCTGCTGCGCAAGCCCTGCTCCACCGAGCTGATGAAGCTCAACAAAAGCTTTATCGTCAAGCGCTCCGCCAGGGGCCCGCGGGAAATGATGAAGGCCTTTGGCGAGCTGTCTGCCTACCTGCGCCATTCCCTCGACGGGCAGCACTCCATCTGGATTGCCCAGAAGGAAGGCCGGGCCAAGGACGGTGACGACAAGACGGATCCGGCCATTCTTAAGATGTTCTACATGGAAGGGAAAAAACGGAAAATTCCCTTTGGCGACTACATTCGCAGCCTTAATCTGGTGCCGGTGTCCATTTCCTATGAATACGATCCCGGCGATGTGGCCAAGGCCCGCGAACTGCATGCCAAGGAAACCCATGGCGCCTATGAAAAGAGCGAGTTCGAGGACATTCAGAGCATAGTGCAGGGCATTACCGGCCAGAAGGGCCGGGTGCACGTGGCCTTTGGTCAGCCGATGACCGGCGACTTCGACAACGCCGACGAGCTGGCGCTGGCGGTGGATCGGGAGATTCACGCCAACTACCGGCTGTTTCCCAGCAACCTGCTGGCGGCCGGCCAGACCGTGGACGTGGACGACGCCGCCCGCCGGGCCTTTGAACAGCACATGAACAGCGTGCCCGCCGAGCTGCGCGAGCGGGTGCTGGCCATGTATGCCCGGCCGGTGCTGAACAAGGATTAAACGCTGAACCCCCGGCTTGTTACCGCCAACCGGCTGAGTGGGCTGCGGGTGTTTGCGGTGGCGGCCCGCCACGGCAGTTATTCCGCCGCCGCCAGTGAGCTGTGCGTCACTCAGGCGGCGGTCAGCCAGCAGATCCGCAATCTTGAAGCATCCCTCGGCTGCCGGCTGTTTGTGCGCCGGGGCGCCGGCATGGTGCTCACCAGTGCCGGCCGCGAGCTGCTGCCCTTTGCCGAGCAGGGCCTGGCCACTTTGGAGCGTGGCCTGGCCCGGCTGGAACATGCCGCCGGCCCGCTGCAACTCAGTGTGCTGCCGTCGCTGGCGGCGCGCTGGCTGATGCCAAGGCTGTGGCGCTTCGCCGAACGACATCCTCGGCTGGAGCTGCGTCTGCATCCCAGCCAGCAGCTGGCCGATTTTGCCGGTGGCGAGGTCGATCTGGCCATTCGTTACGGGGAAGGCAACTATGCCGGCCTGCACAGCGAGTGGCTGATGAGCGACACCGCCTTTCCGGTGTGCTCGCCGGCGCTGGCGGCCCGGCTGCAGCGGGTGGAGGATTTGATCAGCCTGCCGCTGGTGGCCGGACCGGAATACGCCGGGGTGAGCTGGGCCAACTGGCTGGCCCTGAGTGGCCATGAGCACATATTGCCCCGCTGCCGTCAGCTCACCGTGGACGACGGCAACCTGGGGCTGGAAATGGTGCTGGCGGGGCAGGGGGTGGCGCTCAGCCGCTCTGTGCTGGTGGCGGATCTGCTGCGCCAGGGCCGGCTGTGCCGGCCCTTTGCCTCCGAACTCACGCCCAAACACCGCTATTATCTGGTGTGGCGTCCCGACTCCCCTCGTCTCGATGACATTGCCACCGTGCGTGACTGGTTAAAGCAGGAAGCGCTTCAAGACCGGGAATAGGGATTGGGAACTGAGCAGGCGGTCGCTTGCTGAGTTTTGGGCCCACGAAGCAGCTGTGCGGCTGCGCTTCACGACACGCTTCGGTGAATGCCACTCACTAAAAATGCCTGCTGCGAACATACACAATGTTCGGTCAGGCATTTTTACTTCATCACGGCGAGCTAGCTCGCCCCATGGACGCTCGGCACATGCCTTCCCTGACATTTGACGGTCGGCTCCGGCAATCTCCACTGCTGCTTCGGTCAACATCGGCGTCGTCTGCAAACCGTCAGTCAGCTCCGAGTGTTCTTGGGAGGGCAAAGGGTGTCTGCTTCGCCGTGCCCTTCGCGTCAGGGGTGACGCGACGGAGCGTACATGGATGTATTTACAGCGTGCCTTCGAGCTGTGCGCTTTGACCGACGGTAGTGCACTGCTTCGAAAACGATTAGTTTATTTCAGCCATTCCAGAGTAAAGCCGGCCTGATCGTCCTGGGCGAGGGTTCGGCTCAAGGCTGGCAGCAGTCCGGCGAGCTTTTCATCCAGCTTCCAGGGCGGGTTGAGCACTATCATGCCGGAGCCGTGCATGCCAAAGTCGTCGGCCTGGGCCTGTACCTTAAGCTCGGCGCACAGCACTTGCTCAAAACCGAGATTGGCCAAAGCAGTTTTAAGGCCTTCACTGCGATCCACGGCTTTCGCCAGCAGCGGGTACCAGATGGCGTAAATGCCGATGGGCCAGCGCTTGTGGGCCTTTTTGAGGGTATCGGCCACCCGCCGGTAGTCCTCCTTCAGCTCATAGGGCGGGTCAATCAGCACCAGGCCGCGCTTGGGTGTGGGCGGCAGCAGTCCCACCATGCCTTCAAAACCGTCGCGGTGGTGAATGGCGACGCCGTCCCGGCCCAGGTTCTGGCGCAGCAGCTCCACCTCGTTGTGGTGCAGCTCCATCAGGGTGAGCCTGTCCTGGGGGCGCTGAAAGTGCGCCGCCACCAGGGGCGAGCCCGGGTAGTGCTCCAGCGTCTCACTCGCGTTCATGGCACGAATGGCATCAAAATAGCCGGCCAGTTGCGGCCAGTTTTGCTGCTCGTGCCACAGCCGGGCAATGCCACCCTGATATTCCGCCTTCTTCTGGGTCCACTCGTGGCTCAGGGTATAACCGCCGGCGCCGGAGTGAGTGTCGATATAGCTGTAGCCCTTGTCCTTGGCGCACAGTGACTCAAGGATAAAGGTCTGCACCGCGTGTTTGAGTACGTCGGCGTGGTTGCCGGCGTGAAAGGCGTGACGATAACTAAGCATGATGGTTTCTCTTAACCGGCGAGTTTTAGCTGCCACAGGTGAGCGTCGGCCACCTGCAACGAATCAAGATAGGTGAGCAGGGCACCGCTGCCGGGCCCGGGGGCGTGACCGGCCAGAACCGCCAGCAGCTCTTGCTGCTGCCAGCGCTCCAGCTCCAGCTCATGTTGCAGCAGTTGGGCGTAATCGTCGGCATCAAGCTGCGCTTTCAGCCGCCGGCGCAGGGAACGCCAGTGCTGAAACAGGCCGCGGCGGCTTTCAAGCACCGGCCAAAAGGGCGCAAGATCCACGGTCAGTCCCTGCTCTTCCAGCAACAGCAGTAACAGCAGCAGGTTCACATTGGCACCGTACTCATCCTGTAACTCCAGACAGGCGGCGGCCACCCCGGGGCGGCCGTAATGCTGTTCGCTGAACTGCCACAGGGCGTCGGCGCTGATCATGACTGCTCCAGTGCTTCCAGCTGCTCCTGCAGCTCCAGCCATTCCATTTCCGCCTCGGCCAGCTGTTGCTGCAGCGGGCTTTGCTCCTTCAGCAGCTGCTGCAACCGCGCCTTGTGCTCGGTGGCGTAAATGTCCGGATCCGCCAGTTGCTGCTCGATTCCGGCCAGTTGCTGCTGGCAACGCTCCATCTGGCCTTCCAGTCTGGTGATGGCCTTGCGCAGGGGCTGGGTCTGCTGGCGCAGCTCGGCCTGGCGGCGCTTTTCCGCCTTGCGCGCCTGGGCCGAGTTGTCGCCGGCGGTGGGCGTGTCGGCGGGCTGTTCGGCCTTGTCCTGCTCGGTGAGCCACTGGTGGTAGTCGTCGAGATCGCCGTCAAAGGGCTCTACCCGGCCGCCATCGACCAGGTAAAACTCGTCGGTGGTGGCCCGCAGCAGGTGACGGTCGTGGGACACGATCACCATGGCGCCCTCAAAGGCCTGCAGCGCCAGGGTGAGGGCCTCGCGCATGTCCAGATCCAGGTGGTTGGTGGGCTCGTCCAGCAGCAGCAGGTTGGGTTTCTGGTAGACGATCAGCGCCAGCACCAGCCGGGCCTTTTCACCGCCGGAAAAGGGGCCGACGGGCTCTTTCACCTTGTCGCCGTGAAAGTCGAAGCCGCCCAGGTAGTCGCGCAGGCTCTGCTCGGTGGCCCCGGGGTCGAGGCGGGCCAGGTGGGTGAGTGCCGACTCCTGCGGGTGCAGACTCTCCAGCTGATGCTGGGCAAAGTAGCCCAGGGCCACGCCCTTGCTGGCTTCCAGTTTGCCCGCCAGCGGTGCCAGCTCGCCCGCCAGCAGCTTGATAAAGGTGGACTTGCCGGCGCCGTTGCGGCCCAGCAGGCCGATGCGCGAGCCGGGCACCAGGTTGAGCTTGATGTTGGACAGAATTTCCCTGTCGCCGTAGCCGGCGGCCAGTTTCTCCATGGCAATGAGCGGCACCGGCAGGCTGGCCGGCGGGCGAAAGCTGAAGCTGAACGGCGAGTCGACGTGGGCGGGCAGAATGCGCTCCATCTTCTCCATGGCCTTGAGCCGGCTCTGGGCCTGCTTGGCCTTGCTGGCCTTGTAGCGAAAGCGGTCGACGTAGCTTTGCATATGGCTCAGCGCCCGTTGCTGCTTTTCATACAGGGACTGCTGCAGCGCCAGCTGCTCGGCGCGCATGCGTTCAAAGTCGGAATAGTTGCCGGTGTATTCGTTGAGCCGGCTGTTTTCGATATGAATAATGCGGCCCACCACGGCGTCGAGAAAGTCCCGGTCGTGGGAGATCAAAATCAGGGTGCCGTCGTAGCTTTTCAGCCAGCGTTCCAGCCAGATCACCGCATCCAGATCCAGGTGGTTGGTGGGCTCGTCGAGCAGCAGCAGATCGGAGCGGCAGATCAGCGCCTGGGCCAGGTTGAGGCGCATGCGCCAGCCGCCGGAAAAGTCGCTCACCGGCCGGGTGTGGGCCTCGTTGGCGAACCCCAGGCCGTGCAGCAGGGACGCGGCCCGGGCGTGAATATGGTAGCCGCCGTGGGTCTCCAGCCGGCCGTGCAGCTCGGCAATGGCCATGCCGTCGTGGCGTGCCTCGGCGGCCTCCAGCTCCCGGCACAGCCGGCGGTATTGCTGATCGCCGTCAATCACGTAGTCGAGGGCGGAGCAGTTCAGTGCCGGCGTTTCCTGGGCCACGCTGGCCAGCTGCCAGTCGGCGGGCAGGGCGAACTGGCCGCTGTCGACGGTGAGTTCGCCCTTGAGCAGGGCAAACAGGGTGGACTTGCCACAGCCGTTCTTGCCCACCAGGCCGACCTTCTGGCCGCCGTGAATGGTGGCGCTGGCGTCTTTCAACAGGGGGCGGCCGCCCCGAAGCAATTCAATCTGGCTGAGGGTGATCATAGAAACCCGGGTAAATGCAAAAACGGTATTTTAGCCGTTTTTGTCCCCGGTATGACAGGGGCTTCCCAGCCAGTGACGGCAATCCTGCTCGAACTGGGGAAAGGAGGCAAAGCCGTGGGCCCGGGTGAGGGCATCCGGGTCTGCGGCCCTGGGCAGCTCCCGCAGCACCTGCAGCAGGGCATACTGGCGCCGCCAGCTGGCAGCATCGCAGCCAAACCGGTCTCTGAACGCCTGTTGTTCACCGTCCTCCAGGGTAAAGCCGGCGGGATCGGCGGCAATGCGTGCCGTCAGCGGATCCATGGATTCAAACGGCAGCAAGGGCTGGGCTGGCAACTCGTCATGCAGGGCCCGGCACAGGCGGCCATAGGGGCCCTGCCAGGCCTGTTCGCCCTGCCAGCCGGCCAGCCGGCCGGCAATGGCCGCCAGCAGTGCCGAAGGGTGAAGACGACCGGCCTGGGCCGGCTGGGGCAGGCGGCAGGAGAACGCGAAGTGGCTGACCCGGCTGCCGGCCAGAGCGTGCCACGCAAACAGGGTGCCCGCCGGCAGAAAGGCGGCTTCGCCTGTGGTCAGCGGAAAATGCTGACGACCGAGCTGCAACAGGCCCGAGCCTCCGTGCACCAGCAGCAGTACGCCTTTAATGTGGCGACGGCGTTTGCCGGGGGTTAAGTGAGGCAGATCGAAAAGCTGGTGATGAATGCTGTAATGGGCGCTTGCGGTCATTGTGGTTGGTTCGTTTTTGGCGGAGAATTTTAAAAATGATGAACAGTACAGGATCCCGTTCCATGGAAACCCGTCGCAGAAAGCGGTTTATCGCCGGCGCCGTCTGCCCTCAGTGTCAGTCGGCAGACACCATGATGCTGTATATGGAGCATGGTGTCGAGAAGGTCGAGTGCGTGCACTGCGGCCACCATCAAAGCCAGGCGGAAGAAAAAGTGGCGTCTGCCGCCGGTGGCGACCTCATTGGCGTGTTTCGTCCGGAGTAGTGCCAGTCCCTTTGCTTTGTATGCTTTATGGCCGCTTGCCGGTTCGGGACTTGGTGCCGGCCGCTCTTTCGGGATAGACTGGCCCTGCGGCAGAGCGCAAGTTCCATTCCCTGTGTTTTCTTGAATTCTGCCGTCCAATGGCCCTTCGGGGCCATTTTCAGTTTTATGGCCTTCGTTTCATCCAGACGGCCCATCATGTATGCTAGAAACCATCATTTTTAGGCAGGGCGCATTCCCATGAAAGTATCCGACAACACAGTGGTCACTCTGGACTTTTCCGTCAGCAACGCCGATGGCGAGATCCTCGACTCCACCGAAAACAAGCAGCCGCTGCAATATCTGCACGGTACCGGCTACCTGGTGGCCGGTCTGGAACACGAGCTGGCCGGCAAGGTGGCGGGCGAGGACTTTGACGTGACCCTGAGTCCGGAGCAGGCCTACGGTGAATACGACGAATCCCTGGTGCAGTCGGTGCCGGGCGAGCTGTTTGACGGCATGGAAGTGTCCGAAGGCGACACCTTTGTAGCCGAGACCGATGACGGCCACCGCCCGGTGACCATTGTGGAGGTGGCCGAGGAATACGTGAAGGTGGACGGCAACCACCCGCTGGCGGGCATGACCCTGTCGTTCAGGGGCGTGGTGCGTGAAGTGCGCGAAGCCACCGAGGAAGAGCTGGCCCACGGCCATGTACACGGCGAGCACAACCATGGTCATGACCACGAGCACGGCGGCGGCTGCTGCGGTCACCATCACTAAGGGCCGGGCCGTTAGTGAGGGGTGAGGGGCCAAGAGTGAGGTGAATTTCCTCTCACCCCTTACCCCTCACTTTTTCCGTCTTACCCCTCACGTCAAACGTATTCCTCCTCCCGTTTCCCTCAATAATGCGGCGGCGGGGTTTCTTCCGCCTGGCTGGCGATCTGGCCGGGCTGCATTTCCTTGAATTTCTTGCTCAGCAGACTGAGCTGCAGCTTGAGGCGGGCGATCTCGCCGCCCTGAGCGGTGATCTCCCGGTTGAGCTGCTCTATGGTGTCGTCCTGAAAGGCCAGCCGGGTTTCCAGCTGCTCCAGCCGGTGCAGCAGTTCGTCATTCATCATGGTGTTCTCTGTTGGTTAGCGTCCAGGTTTCAGCCAGGCCGGCGGAGCTGACGCTGTACAGCCGGTCTGGTGCCGCAAAGGCGACACTATACACCATGGCACTGGCCGGCCTCAGCTGTGTGTGCAGGCCCACTTGCCGGTGCCCGAGGTGGGCACCGTCGCTGAGCCGCCACAAGTCCAGCCGGCGGGCGGTGCCGCCGGTGGCCAGCTGATCGCCCCGCGCATTGAAGCGGGCGCTGACAAAGGTCTGGCCCCGGGCGGGCACCTGCAGCCGGGCCTGCAGTTCGCCGCCGGGCAGGCGGCGAACTGCTCCCGTGCCCTGAGCATCGGCGCTGAAGGCCAATCGGCCCTGCTGGTCCAGCCGCACCAGGTTTACGCTCTGTTCATGGTGCCAGCGTGCCAGCACGGCGGCATTGGTGGTTTGCCAGAACATCACTTCGCCGTCGTGGCTGGCGCTCAGGGCATAGCGACCATTGGCGGAGAGATCCAGGCTGTTGATGCGGTCCCGGTGGCCGAGAAACTGCAGCCGGCGACCACTGCTCAGGTTCACGTATTCCACCTCACCGCTCTGATAACCCAGCAACAGCTCGCGGCCACCCCCGGCCAGCGCCAGGGCGCGCAGGGGCTGTTCCAGCCGGTAAAAGCCGAGGTTTTCTCCGCTTGCCAGCGACCAGACCGCCACCGTGCTGTCGGTGGCAGTGGCCGCGTGCTGGCCGTCGGGGCTGGTGGCCAGCAGCACCACGGGCGCGGTTTCTTCACCCTGATACCACTGGTAAAGGGGCGTGGCCCCGCCCTGCCGCCAGACCTGCACCGGGCCGTTGCCGCCGGCCACCAGGGTAAAGCGGCCATCGGCGGTGGTGTCGGCCGCCACCACGCTGCCCTTGGCCAGCGGCTGGCGGACGAGGGGCGGCGTGGCCCGGTCACAGCCGGCCAGCAGCAGGCCCAGGGCCAGCAGCGGGGTCAGCAGACGGAAGGATACGGACAAAGGGCATCTGAGCATGGGTCAACGGCGGCCGAACAAAAGTGGTGGTGCCAAGCTTCGCATGTTTTCACGGATTTTTCTTCTGTGACGCGACCGTCCGGTGGCAGGGGGTGAGGCCGTTGAACACTATACTTCGACAGGGGGGAGCGCTGTACCCATTTCTCAACCGGAGACTGGTTTCATGAAAACATCAATGCTGATCCTTACCCTGGCGCTCTGCGGGCTGGCCCAGGCCGCCCCGACGGACGAGCAGAAGCAGGCCCTGCTGGCCGACGCCCTGAAGGCGGCACCGCCCACGCTGCGCGACAGCGTGACCGTGGTGGACTGGGAGCAAAACGTACTGCAGCAAGGCCACGGCGACTATACCTGTTTCCCCACCCCGCCCCGGCTGAATGGCACTGCCCCCATGTGCATGGATGGTCCCTGGAGGGAATGGGCTCAGGCCTGGATGGAGAAAAAAACCTTTCAGGCCAGGGCCATGGGGATCTCCTATATGCTCGCCGGTGACGGCGGTGCCAGCAATACCGATCCTTATGCCGATGGCCCTACCGACGACAATCAGTGGATTGTTGAAGGCCCGCATCTGATGATCCTGGTGCCCGACAACAGCCTGCTCGACACCCTGCCCACCGATCCCGGCCAGGGCGGCCCCTATGTGATGTGGAAAGGCACGCCCTATGCTCACATCATGATCCCCGTCGGCGCCAGAAACTAGCCCGCCCCGAAGCCTGCCGGGGTTCGGGGCAGCCAGGTTGCGACAGCGCGGGACGTGCCGGCCCGGGAGAATTTTTTTCGGCAAGTTGCAACCTGCCGGCAAATCCTTGAGTATAAACCTCTCATTTTTCAAGGTGTCTGTGCACCCGACTCGGAGTTGATAATGAAAAAACTGTTACAGGTCAGCTTGCTGGCAGCCGCCGTGATGGCGGGGTTGAGTGGTTGTAAGGAAGAGCAGGCGGCCTCGACCGCCCCGGCCGCCGAAAATGCGGTGGAGCTGAACAGTTTCGAGGACAAGTCTGCCTACGCCATTGGTCTGTCCATGGGCCGTTACATTGGCTCTACCCTGGAAAAACAGCAGGAGCTGGGCGTGAGCCTGAACAACGAGGTCATTCTGCAGGGCGTGAAGGACGGTTTTGGCAGTGACGGCCAAATGACCGACGAGGAAGTGCAGCAGGCGCTGATGGCCTACGACACCCACATCAACGAGCTGATTGAAGCCAAGACCAAGGAAGAAGCCGCCGCCACCCTGAAGGAGGGCGAGGACTTTCTGAAGGAAAACGCCCAGCGTGACGGCGTGCAGGTCACCGAGTCCGGTCTGCAGTACGAAGTGCTCACCGAGGGCGAGGGCGACAAGCCGGCCGCCGAGGACGTGGTGACCGTGCATTATACCGGCACCCTGGTGGATGGTACCCAGTTCGACAGCTCGGTCGAGCGCGGCGAGCCGGCCAGTTTTCCCCTCAACCAGGTGATTCCGGGCTGGACCGAAGGCGTGCAGCTGATGCCGGTGGGCTCCAAGTACAAGTTCTACATTCCCTCCAAACTGGCCTATGGCGAGACCGGTGCCGGCTCCATTCCCGGCAATGCGGTGCTGATCTTTGAAGTGGAGCTGCTCGACATTGAAAAGGCCGGCGAGGCCGAAGAAGCCGTGGCCGCCAAGACGGAAGAGGCTGCTCAGCAGTAAGCGAGCCCGAGCGTTACTCGGTCAGCACAGAAGGCCCGGCGGTTGCCGGGTCTTCGTTTTTCAGCAGCCATTGTTGCCAGCGGTGTGGCCGGGCCAGTAACTGCTCCTTTTGCTTTCTGGGCAGTCGCTTCAGCCGGTATTCCAGTTTCAGTGCGGTGGCCCGGTCGGCCACCGGCTGGTGCCACACCAGCACGGCCGGGCGGCGCGCCCAGACATAACGGGACGCCCGGCTGCGCATCTGGTTGTGTTCGTGGCAGCGGCGCTCGGGTTCCAGGCTGATGCCGCCATACAGGCTGTTGTCCCGGCAGCGCAGCAGGTAGAGGTGCCACTGGCTCATGGCAGCACCAGTTCAACCTGCTGGGGCGGATAACACAGGCCGGTGGTGCAGCCCTGATAGCCAAGAAGGATACGGGCGTCCGGGCCGGCATCGCGCACCGGTAGCCGAAGCGTCAGCCCGTTGCGGTAAACCTGGCTGTTGCCAAAATACTCGTCATGGTGCGCTTCCCCCTCGGGGGCTTGCCAGGCCATCAGCTCAACGCCCCGGCCCTCGGCACTGAGCTTGTGCCGGTAAAGATAGGCATCGGGGGCGATGGCAATATCGATTTGCAGGGTGTTGCCGTCCAGCTGGTAGCGAACATCAAAGGCCTGTTCTACCGGCAGCACTTGGTTGCCGGTGGAGGGCGAGGGGCCGAACCGTTCCAGCACAAAGGGAGCGAGCATCAGCAGCAGGCCGGTCAGGGCCACGGCGATCAGGACGGGTTTCATGGATATTTTCCTTGATTGACGGAATGCGCACTGGTATTTGAAAACGGACGTGGGCGTCCCCATTTCGTTGGTTTGACCCTATTGTAAGCCGTCAGCGGCAAAAAGAGGTGAGCGTGGGCAGAATACTGTTGTTTTTCATTGGCGCCGGTTTGCTGGAGATCTTCGTGTTTATCGAGGTGGGCGCGGCCATCGGGGCCTGGAGCACCATAGCGCTGATCCTGCTGACCGCCATACTCGGCCTCAGCCTGGTACGCATTCAGGGCCTGCAAACCCTGATGGAGGCCCAGACCAAGCTCAACCGGGGGGAAACCCCGGCCCGGGAAATGGTGTCGGGCATGATGCTGGCCCTGAGCGGTGTGCTGCTGTTGCTGCCGGGGTTTGTGACCGACTTTGCCGGCGTGCTGTTGTTGCTGCCGCCGGTGCGCAACGCCCTGGCCGAGCGCTTTCTGTCCCGGGCCCACATTCGCGGCAACAAGGGTCATACCTTTACCGCCGAGTACTATTACCACAGCGAAACCCGTGTGCACGACCAGGACAAAAAGGGCGTGACCTTTGAAGGCGAAGTCGAGCACAAGGACGACAAGTGATCTCTTGATCCGCTGCAAGCACCAGCCCCTTCGTCATGCCGGCCCTGAGCCGGCATCTTTTTTGAGACAGCAGGGCAACCCGCTTCGGACTGCGGCTCAGGGCCGGAGTGACCACTCTTTCAGCTCCCGGCTACCGTCAACTCAGCGGGTGGCGAATGCCCCAGGGAAAACGCCGCCAGGCGAACAAGCAGGCCACCAGCCCGGCCAGCAGGTTGGCCAGCAGAATGCCGGTGAAAATGCCCTTGGCACCGGCCAGGCCGGCGCCCAGCCAGGCCAGCGGCAGCAGCATGCCAAACAGTCTGACGCCGTTCAGCAACAGCGAAATCACCGATACCCGCAGGCCGTTCAGCGCCGCGCCCAGCAGCATAAAGCAGCCCTGCAGCCCGTAACTGATCGGCACCAGCCGCAGATACTGCTGCAGCAGCGCACCGACCTCGGCGCTGTCGGTAAACTGCCTGGCCAGCCAGGGCGCCAGCCACCACAGCAGGGCAAACACCCCCAGCTGAAACAGCAGGGCAAAGCGCATGGCCAGCAGCAGGCCCTGGCGGCTGCGCCGGTGCAGACCGGCGCCGGTGTTCTGGGAGACAAAAGGGGCCAGCACCGAGCTCAGCGCCATCATTACGATCAGCACCAGCGCCTCAATGCGCGAGGCGGCGCCGAAGGCGGCCACGGTTTCGGTGCCGAAGTCCGCCAGCAGCAGCATCAGCAGGGCGGTGGCTACCGGGTTGAGCACGCTGGTAAAGGAGGCGGGAATAGCCACCTGCAGCAACTGGCGCCAGTGTTGCAGCAAGGTGGTCAGGGCCGGCCAGTGCCAGCTCAACAGCCGCTCCCTGTGCCGCAGCAGGTACAGCGCCACCACCATGGCGATCAGCCAGGAACAGGCGCTGGACATTGCTGCGCCGCGAATACCCAGAGCCGGCAAGGGGCCCAGGCCGAAGATCAGCAGCGGGTCGAGCACGCCGTTGACCAGGCCGGCCACCAGCATCACCAGCCCGGGGGTGCGGGTATCGCCGGTGGCGCGAATGGCGGCGTTGCTCACCATGGGAAGCACCAGCATGGGCGAGGCGGCATACCAGATGGTCATGTAATCGTGGATCAGCGGCATTAGCGCCGGCTCGGCCCCCAGCAGGGTGAACAGGGGATCCAGGCTGGCCAGTCCCAACCCGGCCAGCACCAGCACCAGCACCAGTGCCAGCAGCAGGCTGTGGCTGGTGAAGCGGGCGGCCTCATGGTGGCGGCCGGCCCCCAGTGCCTGACCCAGGCAGGCCGACAGCCCGGCGCCCAGCCCCATGGCCAGGGAGGTGACCACAAAGGTTACCGGAAAGGTGAAGGTCACCGCTGCCAGCGGCGCCGTGCCCAGCAGGCCGATAAAAAAGGTGTCCACCAGATTGAACGCCAGTATCGCCACTATGCCCAGCGCCATGGGGCCGGTCATGCGCGCCAGTTGCGGGCCGATGGGGGCGGTGAGCAGGGAATTGGTGTGGGACACGGAACAACCTTGATGCAGCGGCGAGGGTGAAAACGCGGAGGCCATGATAACGCCCCCCTGCCGATGATTTTAAAAAAATTTTGTCTTTTGCTCTTGAAGGCCGCAAATGCGCTCCCATATAGGAAGGCAACGGAACAAGTTTGCGGCCATTGGCCGTTTATCTATCAAGGTAACAACACTCATCAGGAGAGTTATCGATGAACATTCGTCCATTGCACGATCGCGTCATTATCAAGCGTATTGAAGCCGAGGCCAAGTCGGCCGGTGGCATCGTACTGACCGGCTCCGCCGCCGAGAAATCCACTCGCGGTGAAGTGCTGGCGGTGGGTAATGGCCGCACTCTGGACAACGGTGAAGTGAAAGCCATGTCCGTGAAGGTCGGTGACAAGGTGATCTTCAACGAAGGTTTTGGCGTCAAGACCGAGAAGCTGGACGGCCAGGAAGTACTGATCCTGTCCGAAGGCGACATTCTCGCTATCGTCGAAGAATAATCCGGTTCATCCACTTTTAAGGAAGATAAACAATGGCAGCTAAAGACGTAAAATTTGGTAACGACGCCCGCGTTAAAATGCTGAAAGGCGTAAACATCCTGGCCGACGCGGTCAAGGTGACCCTGGGCCCGAAAGGCCGCAATGTGGTGCTGGACAAGTCCTTCGGTGCCCCCAACATCACCAAGGACGGCGTGTCCGTGGCCAAGGAAATCGAGCTGGAAGACAAGTTCGAGAACATGGGCGCCCAGATGGTGAAGGAAGTGGCTTCCAAGGCCAACGACGAAGCCGGTGACGGCACCACCACCGCCACCGTACTGGCTCAGGCCATCGTCAACGAAGGCCTGAAGGCCGTGGCCGCGGGCATGAACCCGATGGATCTGAAACGCGGCATCGACAAGGCCGTGGCTCAGGCCGTGACCGAGCTGAAGAGCCTGTCCGTGCCCTGTAAAGACACCAAGGCCATTGCTCAGGTAGGTACCATCTCCGCCAACTCCGACGAAAAAGTTGGCACCCTGATCGCGGAAGCCATGGAGAAAGTGGGCACCGACGGTGTGATCACCGTGGAAGAAGGCCAGGGCCTGGAAGACGAGCTGGACGTGGTGGAAGGCATGCAGTTCGACCGCGGCTACCTGTCTCCCTACTTCATCAACAAGCAGGAAACCGGCACCGTTGAGCTGGACGACCCCTTCATCCTGCTGGTGGACAAGAAGGTCTCCAACATTCGCGAACTGCTGCCGGTGCTGGAAGGCGTGGCCAAACAGTCCAAGCCGCTGCTGATCGTGGCCGAAGACGTGGAAGGCGAAGCCCTGGCCACCCTGGTGGTGAACAACATGCGCGGCATCGTGAAGGTGGCCGGCGTCAAGGCCCCGGGCTTTGGTGACCGTCGCAAGGCCATGCTGCAGGACATCGCCATTCTGACCGGCGGTACCGTGATCTCCGAAGAAGTGGGTCTGGAGCTGGAAAAAGCCACCCTGGAAGATCTGGGCCGTGCCAAGCGCGTGGTGATCAGCAAGGACAACACCACCATCATCGACGGTGTGGGTGAGGCCGATGCCATCAATGCCCGCGTGGCGCAGATCCGCCAGCAGATCGAAGAGTCCACCTCCGACTACGATCGCGAAAAGCTGCAGGAGCGCGTGGCCAAGCTGGCCGGCGGTGTGGCCGTGATCAAGGTGGGTGCCGCCACCGAAGTGGAAATGAAAGAGAAGAAGGCCCGCGTTGACGATGCCCTGCACGCCACCCGCGCTGCCGTGGAAGAAGGCGTGGTGCCCGGTGGCGGTGTGGCCCTGGTGCGTGCCGCCGCCAAACTGGGTGCGCTGACCGGCGACAACGAAGATCAGAACGTGGGTATCAAGGTGGCCCTGCGCGCCATGGAAGCCCCGCTGCGTCAGATTGTCACCAACGCCGGTGAAGAAGCCTCTGTGGTGGTGTCCAAGGTGAAGGACGGCGAAGGCAACTTCGGTTACAACGCCGGCAACGACACCTACGGCGACATGCTGGACATGGGTATCTTGGATCCGACCAAGGTCACCCGCTCCGCGCTGCAGTTCGCTGCTTCCGTGGCCGGTCTGATGATCACCACCGAAGCCATGGTGACCGATCTGCCGAAAGACGAAGCCCCGGCCATGCCCGACATGGGCGGCATGGGCGGCATGGGAGGGATGATGTGATTTAAATCACATTATTCCCTGCCGGAAGTTATTTCCGGCTCATTAAAAACCGGACCGAAAGGTCCGGTTTTTTTTTGAAAATGGCGCGCCGGAGTAGCGATGACCTAAATTACACTTCAGTTGCATCAAATGTTTTGGGTATGATGGCCATCTGTCTTGATGGGACATATGAGTCCTTATTGTTGTTCAGGATACTGCTCGAAAGGCCGGATCAACCCCATCCTTTGAGCTGAGGAGAAGACGAATGAAGCTGCTCGGCGTTGTTATGCTGTGGCTGGTGTCATGGAGTGCCCTGGCCGCGGAGCCGGTGATCCTGACCATTTCCGGCAATATCGAGCTGGAAGGGCGCTCCTTTGAACAGGTGGATTTCACCCTGCCCGAGCTGCAGGCATTGCCGCAGGGGGAGGTCACCACCGCCCATCCCTGGTCTGAACAGCCCAACACCTATCGTGGCCTGGATCTGCGTGCCCTGCTCGATACCCTGTTTGCCCACGCCAAAATCAGAACCCTCTACCTGGAGGCGCTCAATGGCTTCAGTGTGGCGGTGGACTGGCAGGAGGTGGCCCCCTACTCGCCGCTGCTGGCCTGGAGTGAAAACGGTCGCCTGATGAGCCGGCGCGACAAGGGCCCGCTGTGGTTGATTCTGCCCTATGATCGAGTGTCCGAGCTGCAGCAGGCGGAGTTTTTGCATTACATGGCCTGGCAGCTCAGGCACATTAAGGTACGAACGGAACCCAAGTGAGGCGATTGTTTATTCCCATTCCCGGCACCGAACATCAGGGTGCCGTGCATTTATTCAAACGGGCCGGCATCTTGCTGCTGTTGTTGTGCATGCTGTTGTTTGGTATCAAGGCTGCCCACTCCCTGCTCGACATTCGCCAGCACAATACCCTGCTGGAGCAGCGCAACTATGAAATGCCCTGGTCACTGATGCAGCTCAAGCTGGAAATGAGCCGCTTTCTCGATGCGGTGCGGCTGCTGCATGCCGGCGCCATCGACCACGACGAGCTGATGTTGCGCTATGACATTCTGTGGAGCCGCACGCCCGTGCTGCTCAGCAATCAGCTGAAAGACACCCTGAGCGATCGCCCCGACTTGTGGCAGCTTATCCAGCAGATTGAAAACCGGGTCAGGGCCATGGAGCCCATGGTCAAGGCCATTCGCTCCGGCTCGCCCGATTATCAGTTGCTGCTGGCGGAGCTCAGCCCCTATACCGAGCCCCTGGCGCGGACCATGACCGCCACCATGCACAGCAATGTGCTGTTTTACGCCGAGTATGATCAGGCCTACCGGGAGCTGGGGCGCGAGCTTTATATCAGCATACTGGGGCTGGCCCTCAGCGGGTTGCTGCTGTTGCTGGCGCTGGTAGCCGAGCTGCTCGGCTACCGTCGTCGGCTGCTGCGCGATCCCCTGACCGGGCTGCCCAATCGCTTCGCCCTGCAACACCGGCTGCAACAGCTGGTTGGCCGTCAGCAGCCGTTCAGCCTGACCCTGCTGGCGCTGAAAGATTATTCGCGCTTTTACCAGCAGTTTGGTTTTGAGGTGGCCGACCGTTTGCAGCAGGCCTTTGCCCGCCGGCTGGAAAGCTGCCTGCTGCCCGAGGAAAGCATCGCCCTGCTGGGCCGGGAAAGCCTGGCGGTGGTGGCCGACGGGGTGCTGGAGCTGTCCGATGTACGGGTGCAGCTGTCCCGCATTCGTCAGGCGCTGAGCATGCCGGAGGCCCATGCCCAGCATGACTTCAGCCTGACGCCGGTGATTGGGGTGGTGCTGTATCCGGCGGACGCGGACACCATGGTAGAGCTGCTGGCCCGGGGGGAGCTGGCGCTGGAGCTGTGCCGGCACGAGCAGCTGCCCTACGTCATCTTTGAGCCTTCCATGCTCAAGGAAATCGAGCGCCGGCAACAATTGGCCGCCGATCTGCCGGCGGCGCTGGAAAGCGACAGCCTGAGCCTGCGCTTTTACCCGCTGGCCACGCCGGCCGGCCAGTGCGCCGGACTGCGGCTGTCGTTGCAATGGCGCCACCCCCGTTATGGCGATATCGGCGACAGCGAGCTGGCCCGGGTGACCGAACAATATCAGTTGTCGGAGCGGCTGCTGCTGTGGGCGCTGAAGCGGGTGGGCGAACTGCTGGCCGACTGGCGCCGAATACAGCCAACGCTGTTTGTCAGTCTGGCGCTGCCGGCCTCGGTGTTTCGCGCTTCCCTTGGCGGTCAGCTTGAAAGCCTGCTGTCCGGCTTCGACCTGGCGGGCAATGCCCTGACGCTGGAGGTGAGCGAGCCCATGCTCATGGATGCGCCGGAACAGGCGCAGGCGGTGCTGGGTGAGCTGCGCCGGCTGGGAGTGCGCATCATGCTGGCGGAGTTCGGCACCGGCTGCTCCCGCTGGGGGCCTCTGGCACGCTTGCCGTTGGACTGGCTGCAGCTGAATGCCTCCTGGTGCAGCGGTATCGAGCAGAACGAGGAGGCGCGCCAGCAGCTTGCCACCCTGTTTGAGCTGGCCCGGCTGCTGGGGGTGCCGCCGGTCTGTTGTGGCGTGAGCAGCGCCGCCGAGCGCGGCGTGATCATGGCCCTGGGCGGCGAGCCGCTGTTGCAGGGCCCCTTTGTCGGCCCGTCGCTGGCGGCCATGGAGGTGAAAAACTGGCTGGAAAGCCTGGCGCCGGCGCGGCTGACCGATCTCGACGTCAGTCGAGGCGCATAAACTGGCTCAGGGTGGTGGCCAGCAGCTGGATCTTGTGCACCATGCGCGCCAGCAGTGCCTGGTATTCCTCTTCCGAGCTGGCCGACAGCATCTCCAGTTCGTCTGCCAGTTCGGCCACGTAGGGCATGAAGTGATCGGCGCGGGTAATGAACTGGCTGTCTTCGCGCAGTACCGCACTGAACCTGGCCTGGCCCCTGGCGCGCAGGGCGGCCAGTTTCTTGTCGGCGTCAATGGCCTGATGATAGAGCTCTTTCAGGGTGTCGTTCAGCCGGTCGATAACCGAATCGTGCATGGTATTTCCTTAACGGGGTTCCAGGTTTAGGTCGAGGGGGGTTTTGCTGGCCTCGCCACCGATTTCCCGCACCAGCCGGGGCACCAGAAAGCCCGGCAGCCGGGCCAGCAACTCGGCCATCAGCGCCCGGGCCCGGTCATCGCTCACGTCGAAGTGAGCGGCCCCGGCCACCTTGTCGAGCTGGTACAGGTAATAGGGCAGGACACCGGCGTCAAACAGCCGTTCCGACAGGGCTTCGAGGGAGTCGGCGTGGTCGTTGACCCCGGCCAGCAGCACGCCCTGGTTGAGCAGGGTAATGCCGGCCCGCTGCCACTGGTGCAGACGGGTGGCCAGGTGCTCGTCAATTTCATTGGCGTGGTTGACGTGCAGCACCAGCACCGGGCGCAGCCGGCTTTGACTCAGGCGATCGCGCAGGTCGTCGGTCAGTCGCTGGGGAATCACCACCGGCAGCCGGCTGTGAATGCGCACGCGTTTAAGGTGGGGCAGGCTTTCAAGCTGGTTCAGCAGGGCGGCAATATGTTCATCCCTGGCCATCAGCGGATCGCCGCCGGAGAGGATCACCTCGTTGATTTCCGGATGGGCGGCAATGTAGTCCACCGCCGGCTGCCAGCCGCCCTGACCCGGGCTGTTGTCGTCGTAGGGAAAATGGCGGCGAAAGCAGTAACGGCAGTTCACCGCGCAGCCACCGCGCAGGATCAGCAACACGCGGGAGCGATACTTGTGTAGCAGCCCGGGCAGGGCACTGTCGTGCTCGTCGAGCGGGTCGGTCACAAAGCCTGGCACCTCGGCGAACTCGTCGGCCAGGGGCAACACCTGGCGCAACAGGGGATCCTGCGGGTTACCCTTTTGCATCTTGTCGGCAAACGGGTAAGGCACGCGCATGGGAAACAGCCGGCGGGCGGCCAGTCCATCCTGCCAGGGGGCAATGTCCAGCTCCAGATAGTCCAGCAGCTGTTCCGGGGTGGTAAAGGCGCGGGCCAGCTCTTTTTGCCAGGGAATATGTAAATCGCTCCCTTTTAGGGGTATCATTGCCGGCATTTTCTGCAACTCTGTCAACTACGAGGGTAAAATGGCCTCCTATAGTACCAATGAATTCAAGTCCGGTCTCAAGATTATGCTGGACGGCGAACCCTGTGCCATTATCGAAAACGAATTCGTCAAACCCGGCAAAGGACAGGCGTTCAACCGCGTGAAAATCCGTCGCCTGCTCAACGGCAAGGTGCTGGAAAAAACCTTCAAGTCCGGCGACACGGTAGAAGGCGCCGACGTGATGGATGTGGAACTGGCCTATCTGTATAACGACGGCGAGTTCTACCACTTCATGAACAACGACACCTTTGAGCAGATCGCCGCCGACGAAAAAGCCGTGGGCGATGCCCGGCTGTGGCTGAAGGAGCAAGACGTCTGCACCCTGACCCTGTGGAACGGCGCCGCCATCTCCGTGACGCCGCCCAACTTTGTGGAGCTGGAAGTGGTTGAAACCGATCCGGGCCTGAAGGGCGACACCGCCGGTACCGGTGGCAAGCCTGCCACTCTGAGCACCGGCGCCGTGGTACGGGTGCCGCTGTTCATTCAGATTGGTGAAGTGCTGAAAGTGGATACCCGCTCCGGCGAGTATGTGTCCCGGGTAAAATAAGCGGTTTACCGAGACAAAAACGGCGCCTTTCGGCGCCGTTTTTTTACGTCTTACGTCAGAGGTTTCACTCCTTGCCGTACACGTTGTTTTCCTGCTCGCGCACGCGAATGAAGGTGGTGCGCTTGGTCAGCTCCTTCAGCCGCTGGGCACCCACATAGGTACAGGTGGAGCGCACGCCGCCGAGAATGTCCTGCACGGTATTTTCCACCGGACCACGGTAGGCCAGCTCCACCGTCTTGCCTTCGGCCGCCCGGTACTTGGCCACGCCGCCGGCGTGTTTGTCCATGGCGCTGGCGGAGCTCATGCCGTAGAACTTCATGAACTGCTTGCCGTCGCGCTCAATCAGCTCGCCGCCGCATTCCTCGTGAGCGGCCAGCATGCCGCCCAGCATCACGAAATCGGCACCGCCGCCAAAGGCCTTGGCCACATCACCAGGGCAGGTGCAGCCGCCGTCGCCGATGATCTGGCCGCCCAGGCCGTGGGCCGCGTCGGCACACTCGATGATGGCGGACAGCTGGGGGTAGCCCACGCCGGTCTTGACCCGGGTGGTGCACACCGAGCCCGGACCGATACCTACCTTGACGATATCGGCACCGCACAGGATCAGCTCTTCCACCATTTCACCGGTGACCACGTTGCCGGCAATAATGGTGTGTCCGGGGCACTGCTCGCGCACGCGGGAAACGAAAGCGGCGAAGTGCTCGCTGTAGCCGTTGGCCACGTCGATGCAGATAAAGCCCAGCTCGTCGGACAGCGCCAGGATCTGCTGCAGTTTTTCAAAGTCGCGCTCGGAGGTGCCGGTAGACACGATCACGTGCCTGAGTACCTCGGCGCCGGATTCGGTGACAAACGCCTGCCATTGTTCTACCGAGTAGTGCTTGTGCACGGCGGTCAGCATCTCGTGCCGGGCCAGGGCTCGGGCCATTTCAAAGGTGGCCACGGTGTCCATGTTGGCGGCGATGACCGGCACCCCGGACCAGCGGCGACCTGAATGCTTAAAGGTGAACTCCCGGTTCAGCTCGACCTGAGCGCGGCTGTTGAGGGTAGAGCGCTTGGGGCGAAACAGCACATCCCTAAAGCCCAGTTTCAAGTCTTCTTCGATACGCATTGGTATTACCTCAGTAAATGACAGGCATAAAAAAACCGGGGGTTTTTTAGGCCCCCGGTTTTCAGCATTCTAGCCACGCGAAACTTTTTTGCAACCATTCCTGACTGTAAGTTCAGAAATATTGTCGGCCGCGGCCCGTTGCTGCGTGGGCCGGTGCTACCGGTGGCGGCTTTTATTTTGATTAAAATTACGCCATCATTGGCTCATTCATCGGACGAGGGCG
Source organism: Oceanimonas pelagia (assembly GCF_030849025.1). Taxonomy (NCBI): domain Bacteria; kingdom Pseudomonadati; phylum Pseudomonadota; class Gammaproteobacteria; order Aeromonadales; family Aeromonadaceae; genus Oceanimonas; species Oceanimonas pelagia. The sequence continues at coordinate 2,632,901 of NZ_CP118224.1, read as the reverse complement.
ATGTCATGTTCAGGGTAACGGGGCTGGATCATCTGGTGCTGCGAGTGCGCAATCCGCAGCGAATGCTGGATTTTTACTGCAAGGTGCTGGGCTGCTGTCTGGAGCGTGAAAAAGCCGATATCGGGCTTTATCAGCTGCGCGCCGGCGACCAGCTGATCGATCTGGTGGATATTCGTGGCCCGCTGGGCGGAGATGGTGAGGCCGCCGATCAATGCCGGGCCAACATGGATCACTTTTGCCTGCGCATCGATCCCTTCGATCCCGACGCGCTGCTGAATTACTTCAGCCTGTCGGGGGTGATCTGCGAGCCGCCGGCGCGGCGCTACGGTGCTCAGGGAGAAGGGCCGTCGATCTACCTGTTCGATCCGGAAGGCAACCAGATCGAGCTGAAAGGCGACAGCAGGGCTGCCAGCCGCGACTGATTCGCAGTACACTCGGCGTTTTTGCAGAGTGTTTTTTCATGACGACGTTACCCTGGTTTCCCAGTGCTGAACTTTCCATGCTGCGCCGGCGTGCCGAGCTGCTGGCCTGTATTCGAGACTTTTTTGCCGCGCGTGGTGTACTGGAAGTGGACACGCCCACCCTGGCGGCGGCCGGGGTCACCGATCTGCATCTGGAAAATTTCGTGACCCGCTTTACCGGTCCCGGCATGGCCGGGGGCCAGGATCTCTACCTGCAGACCTCGCCGGAATTTCACATGAAACGGCTGCTGGCCGCCGGCAGCGGACCCATCTATCAGATCTGCAAGTCCTACCGCAACGAGGAGTCGGGGCGGCTGCACAACCCCGAGTTCACCATGCTGGAATGGTACCGGCCGGGTTTTGACCATCACCGCTTGATGGACGAAATGGCCGAGCTGCTGCAAGGGGTGCTGGACTGCAACGAGCCCGAGCGCATCAGTTATGCCGCCGCTTTTGAGCAGACTCTGGGGGTATGCCCGTTGACCGCCTCGCTGGCGGAGCTGCGGAACGCCGGCCGGGGGCTGGGCGCCGATGACTTGCTGGCGCGCGAAGACGACCGCGACACCCTGTTGCAACTGCTGTTTGCCCTGGGAGTGGAGCCGCGCATCGGCCAGCAGGTGCCCTGCTTTGTCTATGACTTTCCCGCCAGCCAGGCGGCACTGGCCCGCATCAGTCCCGCCGATGCCCGGGTAGCCGAGCGTTTCGAGGTGTATTACAAGGGCATTGAGCTTGCCAACGGGTTTCATGAGCTGAGCGATGCCGCCGAGCAGCGCACCCGCTTTGACCAGGACAACGTACTGCGCCGGGCGCGGGGACTGACCGAAAAGCCGGTGGACGAATACCTGCTGGCGGCACTGGCCGCCGGCCTGCCCGATTGCGCCGGGGTGGCGCTGGGCATTGACCGGCTGATCATGCTGGCGCTGGGAGCCGACAGCCTGGAGCGAGTGATCGCCTTTCCGGTTACCCGGGCCTGAGACAGGCGTACAGGTTGCTGTGAGGAGGGAGGGGATTGGTTTTTCTCCTCCCCCCTACTCCTCACCTTGGTATTTCACGGCTCAGGCGGGTAATTCTCCAGCAGCTCTTCCACCTGTTGCATGATGTCGTCACGGCGGGCGTCACCCCGCACCCGTGCGCCGGGAAAGGCGTTGGGGTGGCGGCTTTGCCACAGCACCCGGCCCGAACCGGGCTGTTCCAGCCACAGCACCAGATGCCGCTCCCGGCGGGCGCCATAAACCCGTTCTTCATCCCACAGGTCGTGGTGGCCGAACATGCTGGGCATGGTGGTCAGCAGCCGTACGCTCTCATCCAGCCGGTAGTTCAGCCAGAGCGAGGCCTGCTCCGGCGCGGTGAGGGTGAGCCCACGGGCGGGCAGCAGTGCCTGAGCGGCGGCGGCGATGCGGGCACCGTCCAGAGACGTTTTCTCCATCTCCGGTGCCAGCGCCACCGTCTCAAAGCGGCGAAAGTCGGTGTCTTCCGCGTAATCGTAAGGCGCGGCGCAACCGCCCAGCAGCAGAACAAGCATGAACAGGCGCAACATGACTGCCTCCCGTATTGATGGGGCCCATGTTTCAAGAGTGGGCCCGTCTGTGCCGAAAGGGCAACTCAGTGGCTGTCGCCCTCGCTTTGCCCACGAATAACCGGGCCCTGCTCGCCCACCAGCCGAATGTCCACCTGCTGGTGCGGGATCTGAATATCGTGGCGGCGCAGCCGCTCCAGCAGCAGATTGTGCAGCTCGTGGGTCATGGGCATGCGGTGGCCCATGTCGTTGACATAGACCCGCACCTCATACACCAGCGCCGAGTCGGTCAGCTCCACCAGAAAGGCCTCGGGCACCGGGTTATCGAGGATCAGGCTGCATTCGGCAATGGCTTCCTGCAACAGTGACTGCACCAGCTCCACGTCGGCATCCAGCCGCACCCGTACAAACAGCCGCACCCGGGTAATGGCGTCCGACAGCGACCAGTTGACGAACTGCTCGGTAATAAACGCCTTGTTGGGCACGATGATTTCGCGTCTGTCCCAGTCCACAATGGTGGTGGCCCGGGTCTTGATTTTGGAGATGGTGCCGGTGAGATCCCGAATGGTGACGGTATCGCCGATGCGAATGGGCTTTTCAAACAGAATAATCAGGCCCGACACAAAGTTGGCGAAGATCTCCTGCAGGCCAAACCCCAGGCCCACCGACAGCGCCGCCACCAGCCATTGCAGTTTGGACCAGTCGATGCCCAGCATGGCAAAGGTGGCAAAGGCACCGAATACCAGCACCAGGTACTTGGAAATGGTGGTGATGGCAAAGCCGGTTCCCGGTGACAGATCCAGGTGCTGCAGCACGCTCAGCTCCATCAGTCCCGGCAGGTTGCGGGCGGTGATCAGGGTCAGCACCACCAGAAACAGGGCGATCACCAGATCCTTGAGCGAGATCGGCACCAGGGTGTCTTCCCCGGCCAGGCTGCTCGACACATGCCACACCTCGATGCTGTCGAGAAAGCTGAAGGCGGTATTGATCTCCGACCACAGCACCATCAGGGTGAGAATGTAGCCCAGCATCAGCACAGATCGCAGCAGCCCCAGAGACTGGGCACTGATGGCGTCGAGATCCAGCTCGGCCACGGCGGCGGCCTCGGCTTCCGGGCTGGGCGGGGTTTCATGGGGTTCGTCCCGTTCCTTTTCCTTGCGCTGGGCCAGGATCTCGGCGCGCCGGGCCTTGGCCCGTTCAAAGGCCAGCCGGCGGCGCTGCAGCAGCATCCAGCGGCGTACCGAGAAATAGGCCATCACAAACCCCAGCCCTGCCAGCACCGAGATTTCGAGCTGGCGCAGCAGGGTATGGGCGGTGAACAGATAGCCCATGACGGCGGCGGCCAGTGCCAGCAAGGGGGCCGTGACCAGCAGCCCCCACAGCAGGTGATTGGCCAGGGTCAGGTGTTCCTGGCGGGGCGTGGATACCAGCAGCGGCATGTCCTGGCGATAGAGCCGCCAGGAAAACAGGCTCATCAGCACGCAGGTATAGATAAAGGCCAGCCGTCCCAGGGTGTCGTAGAGGGAAAACTCCCGGAATTCCCGGGAGGTGTACAGCAGCAGCAGCATGGGCAGCAGGCTCAGCATCAGGGTGCGGAACTGGCGCCAGACACGGCGTACCTGCTCGGCGGGCAGGTTGAAATGCATTACCAGCAGACCCCTGGGCAGGGTCAGGTTGCCTACCAGCAGCAGAATGAACACCGGCAGCATCAGCTCCCGCAGCGCCGCCGCCAGCGACACCACGATGGGGGAAGCCAGGGGCGAGTCGATGGCGTGGGACAGCAGCGACAGCAGCGCCGGCAGCGGCAGCGCGGTGAGCAGGCTGAGCAGCAGGGTGTTGAAGGTGTAGCTGTACTTGTCCTGGGTCACGTTGCCAATGCGCGGGCTGATGCGCGCCAGGTAATCCCGCAGGCTGCGCCGGCTCAGCAGCCACAGGTAGAGCACCACCAGGGTGCTGATGCCGTACAGGGTCAGGCTGGCAATTCCCTGTTGCTGCAACGCCCGGGGCAGGGCGGTCCAGGTGGCGGCGCGGGTCAGCCAGTCCAGGGTTTCCAGCAGGGCGGCGGGAAAGCCGCTGCCCACCGGGCGCAGGTCCGGCAGCCAGAACAGCCGTTCTTCGGTCAGAGCCCGAATTTCTTCCAGCTGGCCGTTCTGCCGGCTGTAGGCCACCTTGAGCCGGGTTTGCTCGTGGATCTGGTTGTCGGTGGCGGCCTGCAGCCGCTCCAGCAGCCGGGCACGGGTGGTGAGCAGCTCGTCAAGCAGCAGTAACTGCTCTTCGCTCAGATCCTGCTCCAGGGTCAGCAGCCGGTTGCGATAGCTGTTGTTGGCAATGTCGTCGAGCTCTTCCTGGTAGCCGTAGCGATCCACCCGGCTCTGCACGATGCGGGCTTCCAGCTGGGGCAGGGGATAGGGGGCCGGCAGCTCGCTCAGGCGGTTGCGCAGGTTTTCGCCAAAGCCGCGGCTCACCTCCAGCCATTCGAGCTGCTCCTTGAGGTTGTTCTTGAGGGTGGTGAGTTCGCTCACGGCGCTTTCCACCGCCTGGTTTTCCAGTTGCAGCGACTCTATGGTGCGGCTGCGCTCCACCAGGATGGCGGACAGCTGCTGGTTGCGCTCCTGTTCACGGGCAAGCAGCGGCGAGTCGGTCTGCACCTCGTCGAGCAGCCGTTCGCTTTCGGCAATGGCGGCCTCGGTGGTGGCCCGGCGCAGCTCGTTCTGGCGGTTTTGCAGGGCGTCTATGTACTGGTCGAGATCGGCCAGCCGGCTTTGCAGTATCTCCAGCCTGAGTTTGTTGAGGGTGTCGCGGTTGCCCGACGACAATTGCTCCAGTTCCAGCATCTGAATGCGCCGCTGCAGGGTCTGCTCCCGTACCATGGCCAGTATGCGGTTGGCGTTCTGCTGCCGGCTCTGGTTGTCGGTAAACTGCATCTGATCCAGGTTTTGCTGGGTCTGGCGCAGTTGCTGGCGCAGCTCGTCGAGCTGGTTGTGCAGCCCGCTGTTGCTGAGTTCCTGCAGGTTGAAGGTGTTGGTCAGCTCTTCCCGCTGGCGGCGCAGTTCCAGCCGCCGGGCCTGGGCGTCCACCAGCGCCTGCTCCAGATCCGGACCGTCAAGCAGGGCAATGCTTTCGGTGGAGGTGCGCTTGAGCTTCGCTTTTTGTTGTTCCAGCTTTTTCAGTTCGGCCGGATAGTCCTCCATGAACTTGCGCAGGCTCTCGGTCTGTTGCCGGTAGCGCTCGCCTTCCCGCACCAGTTGCAGTGCCTGGTTATAGCTGTCGCGCAGCTTTTGCAGCTCGGGCTTGTCCCCTTCCGGTATTTCCTTCAGCAGGGCCTCGATATCGGCCACGCTTTGATCCGCCGGCACCGGGGCCGGCAGCAGTAACAGCATGAAAAACAGCAAAATGGGCGCAAACACGGCGGCGTCTCTCAATCAGGCTTGTTCGAATCAGTTCACCAGGCGGCCAAACTCGGTGCCCATGCGGGTGGGGGTGCCGGGAGCCAGTGTGTCGTTAAGTGCCACGGCATTGGGCCCGAACAGGCACACCACGGTACTGCCCAGCTTGAACCGGCCCATTTCCTCCCCCTTGGCCAGGCGCGGCGCGGTATCGGCATCGTAGTCCCAGCGCTGCACCCGCTTGCCCGGGGGCGGGGTCACGGTGCCGGCCCAGACGGTTTCAATGCTGGCGACGATGGTGGCGCCCACCAGCACCATGGCCATGGGGCCGGCCTGAGTGTCAAAAATGCACACCACCCGCTCGTTGCGGGCAAACAGTTCGGGCACGCGCGAGGCGGTGAGCGGGTTGACCGAGAACAGCTCGCCGGGCACGTACACCATGGTTCTGAGCACGCCGTCGAGGGGCATGTGAATGCGGTGATAGTCCCGCGGTGCCAGGTAGATAGTGGCGAAGTCGCCGCCCATAAAGGGCGTGGCCAGGGCCTTGTCACCGCCCAGCAGGGCGCGGGCACTGTAGTCGTGGCCCTTGGCCTGAATGATGCGGCCCTGTTCAATGGACGCCAGCTGGCTGATGGCGCCGTCCACCGGCATGGCCAGCACTTCGTCGCCGTCCACCAGCGGACGCACGCCGTCTTTCAGGGGCCGGGTAAAGAAGTCGTTGAAGCTTTTGTAATGGCCGGGGTCGGAATGAACGGCTTCGCTCATGTCCACGCGGTAGCGGCGAATAAAGGTTTTAATCAGCCACTGGGTCAGCACACCGGCCTCGGCGGCGGCGAGCTTGCCCACCAGGCGGGACAGCAGGTGCTTGGGCAGCAAGTATTGCAGCAAAATCTTGAAATGGTCTTTCATTCTTCTGAGTTCACACGGTCAGGAATTGGGATGATAGCGGTCGGGTTTGTCCGCCATGGCGTTCATAATGCGGTGGTAGCTCTCGAGTCGCTCCGGGTGAATGCGGCCGTCGGCAGCGGCTTGCTGCAACAGGCAGCCGGGGTCGGCGCCATGCTTGCAGTCGCGAAAGCGGCAGCCGCCCAGGTAATCGCGAAACTCGCGAAAACACCAGGCCACCCGCTCGGGCTCCAGATGCCAGAGGGAAAACTCGCGAATGCCGGGGGAGTCGATTAACGAGCCGCCGGAGGGAAAGTGATACAGCCGGGCGGTGGTGGTGGTGTGCTGGCCCAGGCCCGAGTTGTCGGACACGGCCCCGGTCTGGGCCTCCACATGGGGCATGACGGCGTTCACCAGCGAGGATTTGCCCACCCCGGACTGGCCCACAAAGATGCTGGTATGGCTGCTCAGCGCCTGTTGCAGCTCGTTCAGCCCTTCGCCGGTATCGCAGCTCACCAGCAGCACCCGGTAGCCGATGTCGCGGTAGCGCTGCAGATCGCGCTCGGCGTCACGGCGTTGCACGTCGCTCAGCAGATCCACCTTGTTGAGCACCAGCATGGGGGGCATCTCCACGTCTTCGGCGGCCACCAGGTAGCGGTCGATAATATGGCAGCTCAGCTCCGGCAGCACGGCGGAGACCACCACAATCTGATCGATATTGGCGGCCACCGGCTTGATGCCGTCGTAATAGTCGGGGCGGGTCAGTACGGTGGCACGCGGGTGCACCGCCTCCACCACACCGCTGATGCCCTGCAGGGCGTCGGTGCCCGGGCGCCACACCACCCGGTCGCCGGTCACCAGGGAGCCAATGGTGCGGCGCAGGTTGCAGCGATGGATGCCGCCTTCGCTGTCTTCAATATCGGCATGCTGGCCAAAACGGCTGATCACCACCCCTTCCTGGGGCGGGCCCAGCAGAGTGTCGTCGATCACCTCGGCCTGCTGCTTTTTCAGCCGGCGGCTGTGGTTGTCGCTTACACGGCGTTTCTGGCCTTTGCTCAGGCGTTTCTTCTTGGTCACGCTGTCCTCGAACCTGTTTTCACTGCCGGCTATGATACACTTTCCCGTTCAACCTTGTCCTCAATTGCCAAGCCGCAGGAAAGCAACCCATGAGCCAAAGTGCCGAAAACCTGGTATGGATCGATCTGGAAATGACCGGTCTGGAGCCCGACGAACACCGCATTATTGAAATTGCCAGCATTGTTACCGACAAGGAGCTGAACATTCTGGCGGAAGGGCCGGTGCTGGCCATTCACCAGAGCGAGGCGGAGCTGGGTAAAATGGACGACTGGAATGTGCGCACTCACACCGGCTCCGGTCTGGTGGCACGGGTTAAAGCCAGCACCATTACCGAAGCCGATGCGGTGGCGCAGACCCTGGCCTTTTTGCGCCAGTGGGTGCCGCAGGGCAGCTCGCCCCTGTGCGGCAACTCCATTGGCCAGGACCGGCGCTTTCTGGCCCGGCACATGCCGGAGCTGGAAGCCTTCTTTCACTACCGCAATGTGGATGTGAGCACCATCAAGGAGCTGGTGCGCCGCTGGCAGCCGGCGTTATTGGAACAGTTCACCAAAAAGGGCAGTCACCAGGCGCTGGACGACATTCGCGAGTCCATTGCCGAGCTGCAGTTCTATCGCCAGCATGTGTTCACCATTTAACCCGGTTTCGCACGCCTTTTGGTCTTCTGGCGACATTTTCGGCAAACGGTAATCGGGCTCGAAAAAAGGCTTGCATTCGATCGGGGCGTGCTTATAATTCGCCTCCCGTAGCCAAGAGGAAATGCGAAGCAAACCGCTGGCTACGGTTACAAAAGCTTTCACGGTAAAGCCATTGCGGGAATAGCTCAGTTGGTAGAGCACAACCTTGCCAAGGTTGGGGTCGCGAGTTCGAGTCTCGTTTCCCGCTCCAGATTACAACGATAACGTTTCACCAGAACGGTATCTATAAAGCTTAAATGCGGGAATAGCTCAGCTGACACAGAGCTTGACCTTGCTGAAGTTGATGAGGGTCGCACGGCGACTCCATGCACAAGCTGAAAGTTTACGCGGGAATAGCTCAGTTGGTAGAGCACAACCTTGCCAAGGTTGGGGTCGCGAGTTCGAGTCTCGTTTCCCGCTCCAGATTACAACGATGTCGTTTCACCAGAACGGTATCTATAACGCTTAAATGCGGGAATAGCTCAGCCGATACAGAGCTTGACCTTGCTGAAGTTGATGAGGGTCGCACGGCGACTCCATGCACAAGCTGAAAGTTTACGCGGGAATAGCTCAGTTGGTAGAGCACAACCTTGCCAAGGTTGGGGTCGCGAGTTCGAGTCTCGTTTCCCGCTCCAGATTACAACGATGTCGTTTCACCAGAACGGTATCTATAAAGCTTAAATGCGGGAATAGCTCATCCGATACAGAGCTTGACCTTGCTGAAGTTGATGAGGGTCGCACGGCGACTCCATGCACAAGCTGAAAGTTTACGCGGGAATAGCTCAGTTGGTAGAGCACAACCTTGCCAAGGTTGGGGTCGCGAGTTCGAGTCTCGTTTCCCGCTCCAAATTGAAAAGCCGACCTAGTGTCGGCTTTTTGCGTTCAGGGATCTTATCGGTCACCGTAGCCTTCACTGAACACCACCTGCTCCAGCTGTTTGCGTTTTTCCCAGCGCAGGCTTTCCAGTTCCGGTGTGGCCGGAAATTCGGTCACATGGCCAATGCAGAGATAGGCCACCAGCCGGTTGTGCGGTGGAGCCTGCAGCAGCTCTTTCACGCGTTCCGGATCGACAATACTGACCCAGCCCATGCCCAGATTCAGCGCCCGGGCCATCAGCCACATGTTCTGCACCGCGCACACCACGCTGTAAGGCCCCATTTCCGGCATGGCGGTCTGGCCCAGCACCGGCTGTTGCACCGGCTTGTAGAAAACCGCCAGATTGACCGGGGCCTCGGTAATGCCTTCCAGTTTCAGCCGGCGGTACGCCGCCTGGCGGGCATCCTCAAAGCGGGTGGCCTCCCGCTCATTTTCTTGCTGAAAACTCGCCGCCACCTGTTGCTTGACGGCCGGATCGCGCACCACCACAAATTCCCAGGGTTGGGAAAAGCCGACCGAAGGAGCATGCAGAGCCGCCAGCAGCAGCGTTTCTATTGCCTCGTCCGAGACCGGCTGAGCGGTAAAGCGATTGCCGCGGATATCCCGCCGGTGGATGATGATTTCTTCGAGCAGGCGGCGCTCGTCCTGGGAAAACAGTCGGGAAGTCATGGTATTTATGTCAGGTTTTGGGTTATTCGGTAACCGCGGTTAGCGGGCGTGAGCTGGCATGCCCTTGTCCACGGCGCGGATCAGCCGGGCGGTCTTGCGATCCTGACGGGCCAGCTTGTCGGCCTGTTGCGCCAGGGCCCAGTCGATGTGCTCCCGCACCATGTCATCCACCTCGTCCCGTTTTTGCTCCAGGGCAAACACCACCATGGGGCTGGCCGGGGCGTTGCCCAGGGCCACGGCGATGTTGCGCAGCCAGCGCCGATGGCCGATGCGGCGAATGGGACTGCCTTCGGTCATTTTCAGAAAATGGGCCTCGCTCCATTCAAACAGCGCCAGCAGTTGCGGCGCATGCAACGGTGCCCGGGCGGCAAAGTCCGGCTCCCGGCTGGCGTTGGCAAAGCGGTTCCAGGGGCAGATTAGCTGGCAGTCGTCGCAGCCGTAAATGCGGTTGCCCATCAGCGGGCGAAATTCTTCCGGAATGGGGCCGTCCAGCTCGATGGTGAGGTAGGAAATGCAGCGGCGGGCGTCCACCACATAGGGTTCCACAATGGCCTGGGTGGGGCAGATGGTCAGGCAGGCCACGCACTTGCCGCAGCCTTCTTCCGTTTCCGGCTGGTCCACCGGCAGCGGCAGGTTGACCAGCAGTTCGCCCAGAAAGAAAAAGGAGCCCTGCTCGCGGTTGATCACCAGCGAGTGCTTGCCGGTCCAGCCCAGGCCGGCATTTACCGCCAGCGGCCGTTCCAGCAGCGGGGCCGAGTCCACAAAGGGGCGGGCCACCAGCTCACCGGCGCGACATTCTATTTTATCGGCCAGCTTCTTCAGCCGGTTGCGCAGCACCTTGTGGTAATCCCGGCCCAGAGCGTAGCGACTGATGTAGCCCTTGTCCGGGTCGCTCAGCACATGGGCAATGGCCGCGTGCTCGGGCAGATAGTTCATGCGTACCGAAATCACCCGCAGGGTGCCCGGCAGCAGTTCGTGAGGACGGGCACGCATCATGCCATGGCGGGCCATGTAGTCCATGTCGCCGTGATAGCCCTTGTCCAGCCAGTCGGCCAGCAAGGGTTCATGGTCACTCAAATCGGTGCCGGTAATGCCGGCCTGGTCAAAGCCTAGCTCTGCCGCCCAGAGCTTGATATCGTGAGCCAACGCAGCAAAATCGGGAGTGGTCATGAGCATTACCGGTCTGGAAAAGCCCCATAGTTTAACACAAGGGATCTGGCTGCCGGAGCAGATCAAGCAGGGCGAGCGGCAGGCCGCCGCGGCCATGGGCATGACCCTGTTCGAGTTGATGTCCCGGGCCGGTCTGGCCGCCTTTGAGCTGGCCCGCCGGCAATGGCCACAGGCCCGGCACTGGTGGGTATTCTGCGGCGGCGGCAACAACGGCGGTGACGGCTATGTGGTGGCCCGGCTGGCTCGGGCCGCCGGCCTTCGCGTGCAACTGGTACAGCTGGGGGATGCCGAGGCGCTCACCGGCGACGCTGCCACCGCCCGGGATCACTACCGGGCCGACGGCGGCGCCATCGAGACCCTGGAAGCCTTGCAGGGGCAGCCGGATCTGGTGATCGACGCCCTGTTCGGCACCGGCCTCAGCGGCGAGCCCAGAGAGCCGGCCCAACGGCACATTGCCGCCATCAATCGCTTGCGCGTGCCGGTGCTGGCGGTGGATCTGCCTTCGGGGCTGTGCGCCGACAACGGTCACATTCCCGCCGAGGCAGTGGCGGCCGATGTCACCCTCAGTTTTGTCGGGCTCAAGCCCGGCCTGCTCACCGGCCGGGGGCCGGATGTGTGCGGCCAGGTATGGCTGGCGGATCTGGGCATTCAGCACCGGTTGGGGCAGACTCCGGCGCTGCAACTGTTGCACTGGGAGGCGCAACGCGCTTTCTGGCCGCAACGCCGGCGTGCCGCCCACAAGGGGGAGGCCGGCCGGCTGCTGGTGGCGGGCGGCCATGCGGGCATGAGCGGCGCCATTCGGCTGGCGGGGGAGGCGGCGCTGCGCTGTGGCACCGGTCTGGTGCGGCTGGTAAGCCACCCCGAGCATGTGCCGTTTCTCAATCTGACCCGGCCCGAGCTGATGACCGCCGGCTTTCCCGGTTTTGACCAGTGGGAATGGGCCCATGCCCTGGTGCTGGGCCCGGGGCTGGGCCGGGATGACTGGAGCCGGGCACTGCTGGCAGCGGCCCTGAGCGCCGGCAAGCCCATGGTGCTCGACGCCGATGCCCTGCACCTGCTGCAAGGCAGGGTGCCGGCCAATGCGGTACTCACGCCTCACGCGGGGGAAGCCGCGGCCCTGCTGGGCTGTACCGTTGCCGAGGTGGAAAACGACCGGCTCGCCGCGGTGCGGCAATTGCGGGAACAAACCGGCGCCGTGGTGGTCCTCAAGGGCGCCGGCAGCCTGATTGCCGGTGAAGCGGGGCTGGCGCTGTGTCCTCATGGCAATCCGGGCATGGCGTCGGGAGGCATGGGCGATTTGTTATCTGGTATAATCGGCGCCCTGCTGGCCCAGGGCCTGACTCCCGAGGCCGCGGCCCGGCTGGGGGTATGCCTGCATGCTCAAGCCGGGGATCTGGCCGCCGTTCATGGCATGGTCGGCATGCTGGCATCGGATTTGCTTACACCCATTAGACGTCTTATCAATCGAACGGATGAACATGACAACAACAAGCCTGACCCTGACCCTGGCCGATGAAGCCGCCACCCTGGCGCTGGGGGGCGCCCTGGCCCAAAGCGGTGACGATGCCTGTGTCATTTTTTTGCATGGTGAGCTGGGTGCGGGCAAAACCACCTTCAGCCGGGGCGTGATCCAGGCTCTGGGCCACCAGGGCAAGGTAAAAAGCCCCACTTATACCCTGGTGGAGCCCTACCAGTGTGGCGACCGTGCCATTTATCACTTTGATCTGTACCGGCTGGCGGATCCGGAAGAGCTGGAGTACATGGGCATTCGCGATTATTTCGGTGGCAACAGCCTGTGTCTGGTGGAGTGGCCGGAACGAGGCCAGGGCATGCTGCCGCCGCCGGATCTGGACATTACCCTCAGCTATTATGGCGAGGCCCGCCAGGCATTGCTGGAGGCCCACACCGACACCGGTTGCAAACTGCTGAAGGCGATACAAGCATGAGAACCCTGCTGACCCTGTTTTGCCTGCTGTGCTCCATTGGCGCCTGGGCCAACCAGCTGGAAGGCATTCGTATCTGGCCCTCACCCGACAACACCCGCATTGTGCTCGACATGCAGGCCAGGCCCCGGTTCGATCATTTCATGCTGAACAACCCGCACCGGCTGGTGGTGGATCTGGAGCAAACCCAAAACCGGGTGAACTTTGCCGCCATCAAGAACAGCAGCGAGCTGGTGACCCGCATCCGCGACAGCAAACCGTCCCGGGCCGGCAGCTACCGGCTGGTGTTTGAACTCAAGGCCCCGGTCAGGCCGGTGGTGTTTCCGCTGGCCCCGGCGGGAGAATACGGTCATCGCCTGGTGATCGATCTGCCTTATCAGGATCAGAGCCGCAAACCCGCCCCGGCGGTACGCAAACTGGCCCCGGCCGGGCTGCGGGAGCTGGTGGTCGCCATTGATGCCGGCCACGGCGGCGAAGACCCGGGAGCCATCGGCCCGAAGAAAAACCGGGAAAAGCACGTGACCCTGGCCATTTCCCGCCGGCTGGCGGATCTCATCAACAAGGAGCCGGGCATGCGGGCGGTATTGACCCGCACCGGCGACTATTATGTCAACCTCAACAAGCGCTCGGAAATTGCCCGCAAGGCCAGGGCCGATCTGCTGCTGTCCATTCATGCCGACAGCGTGGCCAATCAGGGCCCGCGGGGCGCCTCGGTATGGCTGCTGTCATCCAACCGGGCCAACCGGGAAATGGCCGGCTGGCTGGAGAAACAGGAGCGTCAGTCGGAGCTGCTGGGGGGCGTGGGCGAGGTGATCTCCCAGACCGACGGCAACCCCTACCTGACCCGTACCTTCCTGGATCTGTCGATGGACAAGTCCCGGGCCGACAGCTACGCCATCAGCGAACATATTCTGGCCGAAATGGGCAAGGTGGTGCGGCTGCATAAGCGCAAGCCCGAGCATGCCAGCCTGGCGGTGCTGAAGTCGCCGGACATTCCCTCGCTGCTGATCGAGGCCGGCTTTATCTCCAACCCCCATGAGGAACAGTTGCTGCTGACTGCCTCCCACCAGCAAAAAATTGCTCAGGCGCTGCTCAATGGCATCAAGTCCTATTACCGTCAGAACCCGCCCAACGGCACCATGATGGCGGCCAGTGCCGCCCCCGGCAGCGCCATTCGTCACACGGTGAAAAACGGCGAAAGTCTGTCGGTGATCGCCCGTCGCTATGGGGTGTCGGTCAGTCGCATCAAGGGCCACAACGATCTCAGCTCGGATGTGGTGCGGGTGGGCCAGGTGCTGAACATTCCGGGAAGCTGAGATGCCAATACGCATATTGCCGGCCCGGCTGGCCAACCAGATTGCCGCCGGTGAGGTGGTGGAACGCCCAGCCTCCGTGGTCAAGGAGCTGGTGGAAAACAGCCTGGACGCCGGCGCCACCCGCATCGAGGTGGACATCGAAAAGGGCGGTGCCAAGCTGATCCGCATTCGCGACAATGGCGGCGGCATCGGCAAGGACGAGCTTACCCTGGCGCTGTCCCGCCACGCCACCTCCAAGGTCAGCAGTCTGGAAGATCTGGAGGCCATTCTCAGCCTGGGCTTTCGCGGCGAGGCGCTGGCCTCCATCAGCTCGGTATCCCGGCTGGTGCTCACCTCCCGGCCCGCCGAACAGGAGCAGGCCTGGCAGGCCATGGCCGAGGGCCGGGACATGGCGGTGCAGTTGCAGCCGGCGTCCCATCCGCCGGGCACCACGGTGGAGGTGAGAGATCTGTTCTTCAACACCCCGGCCCGGCGGCGTTTTATGCGCACCGAAAAAACCGAGTTTGGCCATATCGACGAGGTGCTCAGGCGCATCGCCCTCAGCCGCTTTGAGGTGGACATGATCCTGCGCCACAACGGCAAGCCGGTGCGCCAGTACCGGGCCGGCAGGTTGCCGTCCCAGCACGACAAGCGGCTGGCGGCGGTATGCGGGCCGGCCTTTGTGGCCTCGGCGCTGAAGTTCGACAGCGAGCACCATGGCCTGCGCCTGTGGGGCTGGCTGGCGCCCCCTTCGGCGGCCCGCAACCAGCCCGATCTGCAATATACCTATGTCAATGGCCGCATGATGCGCGACAAACTGCTCAACCACGCGGTGCGCCAGGCCTACGGCGACCGGCTGCCGGCCGAGGGCCACGGTGCCTTTGTGCTCTACCTCGAACTGGACGCCCATGAAGTGGACGTGAATGTGCATCCGGCCAAGCACGAGGTGCGGTTTCACCAGGCCCGGCTGGTGCACGACTTTATCTATCAGGTGCTGCACCAGACCCTGGCCGAGGAACACGGTGCGCCACCGGTTGCTGCCGGTGAGCCGGACGCCGGCTATGAGGCCGAGGCCTATGATGCGGCGCCGGTGTCGCCGCCCCGTTACGCGCCCGCCGGCCATGGCTACGGTCAGCGTTCGGAGCGGGCCCGGGAAAGCGGCGTCAGCCAGCGACAGTGGCAAGGGCTCGACAGCCTGATGACCACCCTGCCCAAGGCAGACCCCGCGGCGCCGGCCTCGGTGTCCCCGCCGGTCGCGGAAGGCCCCGCCGACGGTCCCCTGCTGCTGGAGCGGGACCGGTTTCTGGTGGTGCTTTACCGGGGGCGGCTGTGGCTGTGCGAACTCAATCAGGCGCAGGCCTGGCTGGATGGCCGGGCGTTGCTGGCGGCCTGGCAGCAGGGGCTGACCCCCCAGCCGCTGTTGCTGCCGATCCGGCTGGCGCTACCGGGCCGGCAGGGCGACCGGCTCAATACCCACGGCCCCCTGCTGCAAAAGCTGGGCATCGAGTTGAAAACCGGTCCCGGCGACACCATTATTCTCACCCGGGTGCCTCAGCCCCTGCGTCACGCCGATCTGGCCCGGTTGTTTCCCGAGCTGCTGGCGCGGCTGGAGCAGGAAGATGCCCGCCAGCCCGAGGCCCTGTGCCGGTGGCTGACGCAGCAGGCCGCCATCCACGAGGACTGGAGCTGGCGCCGGGCCACGGCCCTGTGGCAACGGCTGATTCCCGAACTGACTGAAGCCCCGCCGGACTTTCTGCGTCCGGTGGACATGGAACCCCAACTGAACAGGTGGACACATGGGGACTAAGCCCCCGGCGATATTCCTGATGGGGCCGACCGCGTCGGGCAAGACCGGCCTGGCCATGGAATTGTGCCGTCAGCTGCCCTGCGACATCATCAGTGTCGATTCGGCTCTGGTGTACAAGGGCATGAACATCGGCACAGCCAAGCCCACGGCCGAGGAGCTGGCGGCCACGCCGCACCGGCTGATCGATCTTATCGATCCGCGCGAGGCCTATTCCGCCGCCGACTTTCGCCGCGACGCCCTGGCCGCCATGGCGGAGAGTACCAAAGCCGGCCGCATTCCGTTGCTGGTGGGTGGCACCATGCTTTATTTCAAGGCGTTGCTGGAAGGGCTGTCGCCGTTGCCCTCGGCCGACCCTGACGTGCGTGCCGGCATCGAGCGTGAGGCCGCCGAGCGGGGCTGGCAGGCCCTGCATCAGCAGCTGGCGGCCATCGATCCGGTGGCGGCGGCGCGCATTCATCCCAACGATCCGCAGCGGCTGTCCCGGGCGCTGGAAGTTTTTCGTATTTCCGGTAAAACGCTCACAGAATTGACGGAAAGCAAGGGTGATCCCTTGCCTTACAAAGTGTTACAGTTTGCGATTGCACCCGCCGAGCGGGCCGAGCTGCACCGGCGCATTGCCGAGCGGTTTCAGCTGATGCTGGAGCAGGGCTTTGAGCAGGAAGTGAGGGCCCTGTATCAGCGCGGCGATCTGCATCCCGATCTGCCCTCCATTCGCTGTGTGGGCTACCGGCAAATGTGGGATTACCTGGCCGGCAATGTTGGCTATGATGAAATGGTGCAGCGCGGCATTGCGGCCACCCGCCAGCTGGCCAAACGGCAGTTAACCTGGCTCAGGGGCTGGCCCGGGCTGATCTGGCTCGACACCGACGACAAGGATGCGGGTCGGCAACTGGTTGACCGTGTGCAACGGGCCTGGCGGCAAACAAAAGAATAATAATTTTTCACTATTACAAAAGATAAGGACAAAAAAATGGCTAAGGGGCAATCACTGCAGGATCCGTTTCTGAACGCGCTGCGTCGCGAGCGGGTTCCCGTCTCCATTTATCTGGTCAACGGCATCAAGTTGCAGGGTCAGATCGAGTCTTTCGATCAGTTCGTTATTCTGCTGAAAAACACCGTCAGCCAGATGGTTTACAAACACGCCATTTCCACCGTGGTGCCGGCCCGGCCGGTGCATCACCTGACCTCTGCCAGTGGCGGTCAGGAGCAGACCGACAGCGAGCAGGGTCAAGATTGAGTCTGAATTTACCCTGTATTCACCGCATGGGTGCGGTGACCAAGCCGGCCATAGCACGGAGGACACACCTTGTTTGAGCGTTATCAGGGTGGCGAGTCCGCCATTTTGGTTCATATCAATTTTACCGACGACAGCGAGCGGGAAGATCTCGAAGAGCTGAAGCTGCTGGCGGACTCCGCCGGCGTGACCACCTGCGCCGTGGTCACTTCCAGCCGGGCCGCGCCCCAGTCCAAGTTTTTTATCGGCACCGGCAAGGTCGAGGAGCTGGCGGCGCTGGTGCACATGCACCAGGCCGACGTGGTGATCTTCAACCACAGCCTGTCGCCGGCCCAGGAGCGCAACCTGGAGCGGGAGGTCAAGTGCCGGGTGCTGGACCGCACCGGTCTGATCCTCGATATCTTTGCCCAGCGCGCCCGCACCCACGAGGGCAAGCTGCAGGTGGAGCTGGCCCAGTTGCGACACCTGTCCACCCGGCTGGTACGGGGCTGGACCCACCTGGAGCGGCAAAAGGGCGGCATCGGCCTGCGCGGCCCGGGTGAAACCCAGCTGGAAACCGACCGTCGTCTGCTGCGCGAGCGCATCAAGTACATTCAAAAACGGCTGGAAAAGGTCTCCCGGCAGCGGGAGCAGGGACGGCGGGCGCGTCAGCGCAACGAGATCCCGACCCTGTCGCTGGTGGGTTACACCAACGCCGGCAAGTCGACCCTGTTCAACCGTCTGACCGAGTCCGACGTGTATGCGGCGGATCAGCTGTTTGCGACCCTGGATCCCACCTTGCGCAAGATTGAACTGCCCGATGCCGGCCCCGTCATTCTGGCCGACACGGTAGGCTTTATTCGTCATCTGCCCCATGACCTGGTGGCGGCCTTCAAGGCCACCCTGCAGGAAACCCGGGACGCGGATCTGCTGCTGCACGTGGTGGACTGTGCCGATGAGCAGATGCGCGATAACATCGACGAGGTCAACTCGGTGCTCGAACAGATCGAGGCCGACGAGATTCCGGTGCTGATGGTGTTCAACAAGATCGACAAGCTGGATCCGCCCGAGCCCCGCATTGAGCGGGATGACGAGGGCCGCCCCAGAGCGGTATGGGTATCGGCGCAACAAGGACTGGGTATTGACGGTCTGCTGAGTGCGCTGAACGAATTGCTGGCCGGCGCTCTGGTGGAGCACCGGCTGACCCTGCCGGCCTCGGCGTCCCGGCTGCGCAGCCGGTTGTATGCCCTGAACGGCATCGTCGCCGAGTCCTTTGGCGAGCAGGGGGAATACGTGGTGGATATACGCCTGCAGCAGGCCGACTGGCATCGCCTGCTCAAACAGGAAGGCGAGCAACTGGAAGGCTTTATAAGCGATCGATTGCCTGAATGATCAATTGCTTGGTAGAGTTAATTTCATAAACCAGAAAGACGGAGATACAAATGGCTTGGAATGAGCCTGGAAATGGTGGCAAAGACCGTGATCCCTGGGGGAATGACGGCAAGCATCAGGGCCCGCCGGATCTGGACAAGGTGATTCGCAACCTGAGCGGAAAACTGGGTGGGTTGCTGGGTGGCCGCGGCGCCGGCAGTGGCGGTGGCGGCATCGGCTCCTTCGGGGTGACCGTAGCGCTGGTGATTGCCCTTGCGGTGTGGGTGGTGAGCGGTTTCTACACCATAGGTGAAGCCCAGCGTGGTGTGGTGCTGCGTTTTGGCAAGTTCTACCAGACGGTGGAGCCCGGCCTGAGCTGGAAAGCCACCTTTATCGACCGGGTCTATCCGGTGGATGTGGAAACCGTGCGTTCACTGCCGGCATCCGGCTTTATGCTGACCCGGGACGAGAACCTGGTACGGGTGGAAATGGACGTGCAGTACCGGGTGATCGAACCCCGTGACTACCTGTTCAACGTCACCAATGCCGACGACAGCCTGCACCAGGCCCTCGACAGCGCCCTGCGTTACGTGGTGGGTCACAGCACCATGGACGATGTGCTGACGGTGGGCCGTGAGCGGGTCCGTCAGGAAACCCGAGAGCTGCTGGAGCAAATCATCGAGCCCTATCAGCTGGGCCTGATGATCCTGGATCTGAACTTCCTGCCGGCCCGCCCGCCGGAAGAAGTAAAGGATGCCTTTGACGATGCCATTGCCGCCCAGGAAGACGAGCAGCGCTTTATTCGCGAGGCCGAGGCCTATGCCCGGGAGATTGAGCCCAAGGCCCGTGGTCAGGCTCAGCGTCTGCTGCAGGAGGCCGAGGCCTACAAGCAGCAGGTGGCCCTGCGCGCCGAGGGTGAGGTGGCCCGCTTCCGCGAGCTGCTGCCCCAGTACCGGAATCAGCCCGAGCTGACCCGCCAGCGTATTTATCTGGAGACCATGGAAGAGATTTACAGCAAGGTCAACAAGGTGGTGGTGGACACGCCCGAAGGCAACAACAGCCTGATGTATCTGCCGCTGGACAAGATCATGGAGCAGCAGGCCCGGCGTGAGGCCAAGGTGGATCCCAATGTGATCACCTCCGATTATTCAAACAACAATGTTCCCTCGGGTCAGGACAGTGGCCAGCTGCGGCCCGGCTCCGACAGAACCAGTATCCGTCCGACGTCAGGGAGAAACTAAGCGATGAAAAGACTGTTAATCGTGGTGCTGGCCCTGGTGGCGATACTGCTGTTTTCCTCGGTGTTTGTGGTGGCTGAAGGGGAGCGCGGCATTGTGCTGCAGTTCGGCAAGGTCAAGCGTGAGCAGGGCTCCGAGCTGCCGGTAGTGTATCAGCCCGGCCTGCACTTCAAGGTGCCGATGATCGATCAGGTACGCAAGCTCGACGCCCGCATTCAGACGCTGGATGACCAGGTGGACCGTTTTGTGACCTCCGAGAAAAAGGATCTGATCATCGACTCCTACGTGAAATGGCGCATCAACAACTTTGCCCAGTACTACCTGGCCACCGGCGGCGGCAACCGGCTGCAGGCCGAAAGCCTGCTGCGCCGGCGGATCAACAACAGCCTGCGTTCCGAGATCGGCAGCCGCACCATTCGCGATATCGTCTCAGGAGAGCGGGGCGATGTGATGGAAAGCGCGCTCAAGGGGCTGCTGGAGTCGTCGTCGGAGCTGGGGATCAAGGTGTTGGATGTGCGCATCAAGCAGATCAACCTGCCCACCGAGGTGTCCAACTCCATCTATCAGCGCATGCGCGCCGAGCGGACCGCGGTGGCCCGTGAGCACCGCTCCGAGGGGCGTGAGCAGGCCGAGGTGATCAAGGCCGAGGCCGACCGCCGGGTGACCGTGATGATCGCCGATGCCCAGCGTAACTCCCGCACCCTGCGGGGTGAAGGGGATGCCGAGGCGGCGAAAATCTACGCCGAGGCCTATGCGGCCGATCCGGAGTTCTTCACCTTCATTCGCAGCCTGGAGGCTTACCGCAAGAGCTTTGAGCAGGGGGGCGACATGATGATCCTCAAGCCGGAAGGCGACTTCTTCCGCTTCCTCAAGGATCCTTCCGGATCCAACTGATCATCAGACACGATAACAAGCCCGGGCAACCGGGCTTTTTATTGCCTGATAATATTTTCGGCAATCCGGCCGTCTGGCAGTTCCGGCCTTGGTCAAAATTTGTTAGACTCCATTTTTAACAACTCGACAGTTAGTGAAAATGGGACAAAACGTTGTTGTACTTGGCACCCAGTGGGGTGACGAAGGCAAGGGCAAAGTTGTCGATCTGCTGACCGACAAGGCTCGTTATGTTGTACGTTATCAGGGCGGCCACAACGCCGGACACACCCTGGTCATCGACGGCAAGAAGACCGTCCTCCATCTCATCCCCTCCGGTATCCTGCGCGACAATTGCACCTGTATCATCGCCAACGGCGTGGTGCTGTCTCCGGAAGCACTGCTCAAGGAAATGGCCGGCCTGGAAGAAAGCGGTGTGCCGGTGCGTGAGCGCCTCAAGCTGAGCGAAGCCTGTCCGCTGATCCTGCCCTACCATGTGGCCATGGATCAGGCCCGTGAAAAGGCCCGGGGCGCCAAGGCCATCGGCACCACCGGTCGTGGCATTGGCCCGGCCTACGAAGACAAGGTCGCCCGTCGCGGCCTGCGCGTGGGCGATCTGTTCGACATGAACACCTTTGCCGACAAGCTGAAGGAAATCGTGGCCTACTACAACTTCCAGCTGAAGGGTTTCTACGGCGAAGAAGAAGTCTCCTACGACGCCGTGCTGGAGCAGGCCAGGGGCTATGCCGAGCTGCTCACCAGCATGGTGGTGGACGTGACCGACATGCTCGACAAGGCGCGTCGCAACGGTGACCGTATCATGTTCGAAGGTGCCCAGGGCACCCTGCTCGACATCGATCACGGTACTTATCCTTATGTGACGTCCTCTAACACCACCGCCGGCGGCGTGGCCACCGGTTCCGGTTTTGGCCCCTGCTACGTGGACTATGTGCTGGGCATCATCAAGGCCTACACCACCCGCGTGGGCTCCGGTCCGTTCCCCACCGAGCTGTTTGACGACGTGGGCGAGCATCTGGGGGTGAAGGGCCATGAGTTTGGTGCCACCACCGGCCGCAAGCGCCGCACCGGCTGGCTCGACATCGTGGCGATGAAACGGGCCATTCAGGTCAACTCCATCACCGGTTTCTGCCTGACCAAGCTTGACGTGCTCGACGGTCTGAAGGAAGTGAAAATTTGTACTGGTTACCGCATGCCCGACGGCTCCGTGCAGGATGTGCCGCCCATGGCCGCCGAAGGCTACGAGACCGTGACTCCTGTGTATGAGTCCATGCCCGGCTGGAGTGAAAACACCGTGGGGGTGACCACCCTGGAAGGTCTGCCCCAGGCCGCGCGCGATTACATCAAGCGCATCGAGGAGCTGACCGGCGTACCGGTAGACATCATCTCCACTGGTCCGGATCGCGCCGAGACCATGATACTGCGCCACCCGTTTGAGGCCTGATGCCTGAACGGAACGCATAAAAAACGCCGGCTCAGTGAGCCGGCGTTTTTGTGTGCACTCGGTTTTCCTTCGTCATTCCGGCCCCGAGCCGGCATTCATTCTGCAGACAACGGTGTGTTGTACTGGTAGCCGTGTTCTGTGCCATGGACTCCGGGTCAAGCCCGGAGTGACGGTAGTCTGGAGATCAGCGGGTGCGTTCCACCGCCATATGGGCCAGATCCACCAGGGCGGCCTTGTGCTCGGATTCGGGCAGCACAGCCAAGGCGGCAATGGCCTTCTGTGCCTCTTCCCGGGCACGCTGCCGGCAGTATTCCAGCGCTTCGGTCTCGGCCAGAATGGCCATGATCTCGTTCAGGTGCTCCATGCCGGTGCGGTTGGCAATGGCGTCGCGAATGCGCTCCCGCTGCGCCGGGGTGCCCTTTTCCATCGCCCGCAGCAGGGGCAGGGTGGGTTTGCCTTCGGCCAGATCGTCGCCCACGTTCTTGCCCATGTCGGCGGCATCGGAGCTGTAGTCCATGACGTCGTCCATCAGCTGAAAGGCGGTGCCCAGGTACTTGCCGTAGTCGAGCATGGCCTGCTCAACGGCCTCGGGCTGGTGAGTCAGTACCGCCGCCAAGCGGGTAGCGGCTTCAAACAGCTTGGCGGTCTTGCAGTAGATCACCTGCATGTAGCTGGCTTCGGTGGTGTCGGGATCATTGCAGTTCATCAACTGCAGCACTTCCCCCTCGGCAATCACGTTGGTGGCTTCACTCAGCAGCTGCATGATGCGCATGCTGTTGAGCTCGGTCATCATCTGAAAGGAGCGGGTGTAGAGGAAGTCGCCCACCAGCACGCTGGCGGCATTGCCGAACAGGGCGTTGGCGGTGTCCCGGCCCCGGCGCAGTTCCGACTCGTCGACCACGTCGTCATGCAGCAGGGTGGAAGTGTGAATGAATTCGAGCAGGGCGGCCAGCTTGATGTGATCCTCACCCTCGTAGCCCAGGGCCCGGGCCGCCAGCACCGTGAGCATGGGCCGCATGCGCTTGCCGCCGGCGCTGACGATGTAAAAGCCCAGCTGGTTAATCAGGCTCACGTCCGATTGCAGCCGGGCCATGATAAGCTCGTTGACCGCGTGCATGTCCTGCTCGGTCAGTTGTTTGATCCTGTTGATATCTACCATAAAGTTATAAGCCGGACGATGCAGTCTGAATTCATTGATGGTAGGATTTTACACGATTCGTCAAAGGGATAAACCTGTCCGGGCAGGCATGGTCTGCAAGGCGGACGGGCATCATTTTTTTGCACCCTCGGCCCTTGTCTCGGGGGATCAATTTGCGTACAATGCGCGACCATTGTAAAACAGTTTTAGTGCACGGCCCTCAGGGGCAAGAGTGCCATATTCGGAGTTAAAATCATGTACGCGGTAATCCAAAGCGGCGGAAAACAGCACCGTGTAGCCGAAGGCCAGGTTGTTCGTCTGGAAAAACTGGACGTGGAAACCGGCGCAGCTGTCGAGTTCGACAAAGTGCTGATGGTGGCCCAAGGTGAAGACGTTAAAGTAGGTGTACCCTACGTAGATGGCGGCAAGGTAACTGCAGAAGTAGTTGCTCACGGTCGTGGCAAAAAGGTCAAGATCGTCAAGTTCCGTCGTCGTAAGCACTCTCGCAAACAGCAGGGTCACCGTCAGTGGTTCACTGAAGTGAAGATCACTGGTATCAGCGCCTAAGAGAGGAGTTAAGTTCCATGGCACACAAAAAAGCAGGCGGCTCTACTCGTAACGGTCGCGATTCAGAAAGCAAACGTCTTGGTGTAAAGCGTTACGGTGGTGAATCTGTCCTGGCGGGCAACATCATCGTTCGTCAGCGCGGCACCAAGTTCCACGCCGGCGACAACGTTGGCCTGGGCAAGGACCACACTCTGTTCGCCAAGGCCGATGGCAAGGTGAAATTTGAGGTTAAAGGTCCCCAGAACCGCAAGTTCGTCAGCATTGTAACCGAGTAAGTTACAATCAGAACTACTGAAAGCCCCGCCAACCGGCGGGGCTTTTTGCTTTATTCAAGGCACGTTCGGCATGTGAGCCGGATAGACAGGCTCAGAAAACGAATGGGAGAGCAGTGAAATGAAATTTGTCGATGAAGCGGAAATCCGCATTGATGCGGGAGACGGCGGTAACGGTTGTGTCAGTTTCCGCCGGGAAAAGTATGTTCCCAAGGGCGGCCCCGATGGGGGCGACGGTGGCGACGGTGGCGATGTCTATCTGCTGGCCGACGAGAACCTCAACACCCTGATCGACTATCACTTCGAGCGCTTCCACAAGGCCGAGCGGGGCGAAAACGGTCGCGGCGGCAACTGCACCGGCAGGCGGGGCAAGGATCTGGTGCTGACGGTGCCGGTGGGTACCCGCGCCAAGGACGAGATGACCGGCGAGATCCTCGGGGATCTGACCCGTCACGGTCAGAAACTGCTGGTGGCCAAGGGCGGTTTTCACGGCCTGGGCAATGCCCGTTTCAAGAGTTCGGTAAACCGGGCGCCGCGACAAAAAACCAACGGCACCCCGGGCGAGGTGCGCAACGTATTGCTGGAGCTGCTGCTGCTGGCCGACGTGGGCCTGCTGGGGCTGCCCAATGCCGGCAAGTCCACCTTTATTCGTGCGGTATCGGCGGCCAAGCCCAAGGTGGCGGACTATCCCTTTACCACCCTGGTGCCCAACCTGGGGGTGGTGCGTTGCGATGGTCAGAAGAGCTTTGTGGTGGCCGACATTCCCGGGCTGATCGAAGGGGCCGCCGACGGTGCGGGCCTGGGCATTCGTTTTCTCAAGCACCTGGAGCGCTGCCGCGTGCTGTTGCACCTGGTTGATGTGCTGCCCGTCGACGGCTCCGACCCGGCCGACAACGCCGATATCATCGTCAATGAGCTGCAGCAATACAGCGAAGAGCTGGCCGCCAAGCCTCGCTGGCTGGTATTCAACAAGCTGGATCTGGTTGACGAGGAGCAGGCCGAGGAAGTGATCGCCCGGGTCACCGAGCTGCTGGACTGGCAGGGGCCGGTATTCCGCATGAGCGCCATCAGCAAGGAAGGCACCCGCGAGCTGACCCAGGCGCTGATGGCCTTCCTGGACGAGCACCCGCGCACTCAGGCAGAGCTGGAAGCGGCCCGGGAGCCGGTCAGCTTCAAGTGGGATGAATACCACCAGGCCGCCATGAACGAGGCGGAGGTAGCTGACGACGAGGATGATGACTGGGATGACGAGGAAGACGACGGTCATGTCATCTATACCCGGGAATAACACCATGACGCTGTCGATGATCGTGGCCATGACTCAAAACGGAGTCATTGGCCGCGACAACGGCATGCCCTGGCACCTGCCGGCGGATCTGGCCTATTTCAAGCAAACCACCCTGGGCAAGCCGGTGGTGATGGGGCGCAATACCCATGAGTCCATCGGCCGGCCGTTGCCGGGACGGCGCAATGTGATTGTCAGCCGCTCCCTGCATGAGGCGCCGGCCGGCACCGAGCTGGTGCCGAGCCCCGAGGCGGCGCTGGCCCTGCTGACGGACGCGGAAGAGGTCATGGTGATGGGCGGCGGCCAGCTCTATGCCGCTTTTCTGCCCCTGGCAGAGCGCCTTTACATCACCCGTATCGACGCTCATATCGACGGTGATACTCATTTTCCGGCGATGAATGAGCAGGACTGGCGGCTGGTGAGTGAGCTGTACCGGCCTGCCGACGAGCGCAATGCCTACGACTGCCGTTTTCAGGTATTGGAACGGATTTAGTCGTAGGCCCGGCTTCAGCCGGGCAAATTGTGCAACAGGTCGCTTTGTTGCCCCAATAAATTGGGGCCTACAAGTACACCGGGCAGGGGGTACTGATACGCTCACCGGTGTCCCAGCATAGCAGGGTCAGGCTGCCACCCCACACACAGCCGGTGTCCAGCGCATGGATGCCGGGTTGCTTGCATTGACCTTCCAGTGCCGCCCAATGGCCAAACACCAGGGGCGGATCCTCATGATGATCCCGCAGCTCAAACCAGGGGCTGAGCCCGCCCGGGGCATCATCGAGGCTGGCCTTGTGCTCAAAGTCAAGACGGCCGTCGGTATGGCACAGGCGCATGCGGGTAAAGGCATTGATGGTAAAGCGCAGTCGTTCGAGATCGTCGAGATCCTCGCGCCAGGCATCGGGCTCATTGCCATACATGTCCCGCAGCCGCTCCCGGTAATGGGCAGAGCGCAGCTCGGCTTCGGCCATGCGGGCTGCTTCCTCGGCCTGTGATACCGTCCACTGGGGCGGAATGCCGGCGTGGGTCATCACAAAGCCGTGTTGCTCATGGCGGGCCAGCAGCGGCTGCCGGCGCAGCCAGTAAAGCAGTTCGGCCCGGTCGGCGGCATGCAGAATATCGTGAATGCGGTCGGCTTTCTTCGGCGCGCGCAGGCCGCTGGCTACCGCCAGCAGGTGCAGATCGTGATTGCCCAGTACGGTGGTGGCGGCATCGCCCAAAGCCATGATGCGGCGCAGACAACCCAGGGAGTCGGGCCCGCGGGCCACCAGATCGCCGGTGAGCCAGAGCTCGTCCCGGGACGGGCTAAAGCTCACCTCGGCCAGCAGCCGGTTCAGTTCGCTCAGGCAACCCTGCAGGTCACCCACAATATAGGTAGCCATCAGTTGATCAGGTTGGGCAGGGCCAGCCGAAAGGCGGGAATGGGGGCTTCAAACTCGCTGCCATCGTCGCGGCGCAGGGTGTAAAAGCCTTCCATGACGCCCACCGGGGTTTCCAGGCTGACGCCGCTGGTGTAGGTGTAGTCGTCCCCGGCGGCAATGGCGGGCTGCTCGCCCACCACACCGCTGCCTTCCACTTCCACCCGTTTGCCGTTGGCGTCGGTGATCAGCCACCGCCGGCTGATCAGGGTGACCCGCTCATCACTCTGGTTGGCGATGGTGATGGTGTAGGCGAACACATAGTGATCGTCTTCCGGCGACGAGCGTTCGGCCAGGTAGCGGGGCACCGGGGTGATGTGAATGGCGGGGGCAGACATCAGGTTTCCTTCTTCTGTGTCAGGGCGTTGGCGAGAGTAACGTATTGCGCCAGGGTCAGTTGCTCCGGGCGGGCCGACGGGCTCAGGCCCAGGGCGCTGATTTCGTCGGCGCTGAACAGGTGGCTCAGGCTGTTGCGAATGGTCTTGCGGCGCTGACCAAAGGCGTCGGCGGTGACCCGGGACAGATCCCGAATGTTGTTCACCGGATGCGGCGGCGTCTCATAAGGCAGCAGTCGCACCACGGCGGAGTCGACCTTGGGCGCGGGCCTGAAGGCTTCCGGGCCCACCTCCAGCACCGGCACCACCTCGCAGTAATACTGGGCCATGACGCTCAGACGGCCATAGGCCTTGCTGCCGGGGCCGGCGGCGAGACGGTTGACCACCTCCTTTTGCAGCATGAAGTGCATGTCGGCCACCAGCGCCGAGAACTCGAACAGGTGGAACATCAGCTGGGTGGAGATGTTATAGGGCAGGTTACCGAAAATTTTCAGCTTCTTGCCCGGCTCGCACAGGCTGGCGAAGTCGAACTTCATGGCATCGGCCTGGTGAATGTTGAGCTTGTCCTTGAGAAACGGATGGGTGGCCAGCCGCGCCGCCAGGTCCCGGTCCAGTTCCACTACGTTGAGACGCTCAATGCGATCGCACACCGGGCCGGTGAGGGCACCCAGGCCGGGGCCGATTTCCACCATGGTGTAGTCGTTGGTCGGATGAATGGCATTGACTATCTGATCGATGGTGTAGTCATCGTGCAGAAAGTTCTGACCAAAACGTTTTCGGGCCTTGTGCCCCTGGTGGACCTTGCTATTCATCGCGTTTTTCTATCATCTCAATGGCTTGGTTAAGGGCACAGATCATGCTGCCCGCGTCTATCTGATCGGTGCCGGCCAGCTCCAGGGCGGTGCCATGATCCACCGAGGTGCGAATAAAGGGCAGCCCCAGGGTAATGTTCACCGCCTTGCCAAAGCCGATGTATTTCAGCACCGGCAGGCCCTGATCGTGATACATGGCGAGGAAGGCGTCGGCATCCTTCATGTTTTTTTCATTGAACACGGTATCGGCCGACAGCGGGCCCACCAGATCCATGCCCTCCTCACGCAGGGCGTTCAGGGCGGGAATGATCACATCGAGCTCTTCCCGGCCCAGGTGGCCGTCTTCCCCGGCATGGGGATTAAGGCCGCACACATAGATGCGCGGATTGGCGAGGCCGAACTTGCTTTTCAGCTCGGCGTGCAGAATGCGGGTGATCTTGGTGAGCCGCTCTTCGGTAATGGCCCGGGACACATAGGCCAGGGGAATATGGGTGGTGACCTGGGCCACGCGCAGGCCGGGGGTGGCCAGCAGCATCACCACGTCGGGCACATTGGCCTGCTGGGCAAAGAACTCGGTGTGGCCACTGAAGGACACGCCGGCCTTGTTGATGATGCCCTTGTTGACCGGGCCGGTGACCACGGCGTCGAACTCGCCGCTCATGTTGCCGTCGGAGGCGCGCTTGAGGGTTTCCAGCACATACAGACCATTGGCCTCGTCCAGCACGCCGGGCTCGGCCGGTTTGGCCAGGGTCACCGGCGCTATGGTCAGAGTGCCGGCCTTTTGCGGCACCGGTTCGGCCTGCGGGTCATAGGGCAGCAGGGTAATGTCACGGCCCAGCAGCTCGGCCCGGGCCTTGATAAGCTCCGGGTCGGCGATCACCACCAGTTCGGCCGGCCAGTCGAGATCGGCCAGCGCCAGCATCAGCTCGGGGCCAATGCCGGCGGGCTCGCCCGGGGTTATGGCTATGCGTTTACAACTCACGATTCACCATCGGTTAATTGAGCGTCGACAATACGGATGTAGGCCTGATCCTTGAGCTCGTCGAGCCAGGTCTGCACTTCCTCGGTAAAGCGACGATTGAAAATCAGTTGATAGGCCCGTTGTTCGGTGGCCTGCTCGGTTGCGTCGGTGACGCGTTTGTCTTCCAGCCGCACCAGGTGCCAGCCGTGCTCGGAGCGGAACGGTGCGCTCAGCTCGCCCGGTTGCAGCCGGGTGACGGTATCACGGAAACTGCTGACATACAGTTCGGGCGAGGCCCAGCCCAGATCGCCACCGTTGACGGCCGAGCCGGGATCCTCGGAAAACTGCTCGGCCAGCTCTGCCATGCTGGCCTCGCCATTGCGAATGGAGCGGGCAAAGCCTTCCAGCATGGTCCTGGCCTTGTCTTCGCTGAGAATGACGGAAGGCTTGATCAGAATATGCCTGGCGCGGACCTCCAGAGCCTGTACCGCCTGGGTTTTGCCACCTTCCATGTCGAGAATGGTGAGAATATGCAGGCCGGCGCCGGAGCGAATGGGGCCGATAATATCACCTTTTGCGTGATTTCTCACCGCCTCGCTGAACAGCGACGGCATTTCGCCCATGGCCATCATGCCCCAGTCGCCTCCTTCCAGGGCCTTGGGACCGGCGCTGTGGGCGATGGCCAGCTTGCGAAAATCGGCGCCGTTTTTCAGCTCGGTCAGCAGCTGTTCGGCCTGGCGATTGACCTGGCGCAACTGCTCGCTGCTGGGATTGGCGGGCAGGGGCAGCAGAATGTTGCCCACCCGGTAGCGGGCACTGCTTTGGCCCTGTTCGCGGATCATCTGCACTACCTGTTTCACTTCCTGATCGGAAATGTTGATGCGCCGGCGCACCTGGTTGCGGGCCAGCTCGCTCATCAGGATTTCATTGCGTACCTGCTCGCGAAAGTCGGCCCAGCTCTGGCCGCTGGCGGTCACGCCGGCGCGCAGTTGTTCCAGGGTCTTGCCTTCACTCCTGGCCACGTTGGTCAGAGCCTGTTCCAGCTGGGTGTCGGTAATGCGCAGCCCCAGCCGTTCCGCCAGCTGCAGTTGCAGGCTTTCCAGAATCAGCCGCTCCAGCGCCTGCTTGCGCAGGCGCTGGTCGTCGGGCAGGGGCTGGCCGGCGGCCTGGGCACTGCGGCGCACCTGATTGACCAGGGCGTCGAGCTGGCTTTCCAGTACCACGTCGTTGTTGACCTGGGCCACGGTGCGGTCCAGTACCTCGGCGGCCTGGCCGGTCACCGACAGCAGGCCAAGACCGGCGGCCATCAGCAGTTGTTTACATCTTTTGTTCATGACAAATCCTGTGCGCAATGAAATCAGTTATTGAGGTTGAACGGGCGATAGTAGGGCAGCAGCTGGGTGCCCGGTTTGAACTCGCCGCTGCCGGTGCCCAGGGAGCTGAAGCCCTTCAGCTCGAAGCGCAGCCCGATGCTGGTTTCCTGAGTGGTGCTGGTGGGGTTGAACAGCTTGTCTTCCTTCTGCCATTGCTCCCACACCAGGCTCACCGCCCAGCAGCAGGAGTCGTAGCGCAGTCCTATCAGAGTATCGATATTGCGATGGAGTTCAATATCCCGGTAATGACCGCCGATCAGTCCCCACTGAGGCGCCAGCGGCCAGAACAGGGTACCGCCCACCTGGTTGAGATCGTCCGCCAGACTGTCGCCGAAGTAACTCTGGTTCAGGTGGCGAAAGCCCAGCTGGGCCAGTTTGCCCTGTTCGTTGTATTCCAGGGTCAGGTTGCCGGCGGCGAGCTGGTTGTTGCGGGTGTCCTGCTGGGCCTCGCCATGCACAAACCAGTTGTTGTCGAGGTTGAGATCGCCCTCAAAGGTGAGAAAGGAGCGCTTGGTTTCGTCCAGCTGCTCGCCCGGATAGAGCCTGACCCTGGGCGGCGTGAAGTTGAACGACTGGGCCAGGGCCAGGCGCAGCCGCTCGGTGCCGCTGTCGTCGTAGATGCGGCTGGTAAAACCGGCGGTCAGCTGGTTGGCATCACTGATGCGATCCAGGCCGGCAAAACGGCGGTCGCTGAACAGGCTGTAGTAGTCCTGACGCATGCTGGTGCTGTCGTACAGACCGATATTGTCCTGATCCTCATAGGGCACATACAGGTACTGGATCTGCGGCTCCAGGGTCTGGGTAAAGTCCTGCTCAAACCAGCGTGTTTCCCGGTCAAACACCAGGCCGCCATTGATGCGCAGCCGGGGCAGCAGGCGGTCCACGCTGGTGTCCAGAGTGTTGGTGTCAAAACCCCAGGTATCTCGGTAATAGGGCGCCAGGGTGGTGGGAATGTCCTGCTCGTAATGGGTGTAATAGGCACCCAGGTCGGCTTTCAGCTGCAGGCCGGGCTGATCGATCAGCGAATAGATCACTCTGGGCTCGGCATGCAGGCGGGTGGCCTGGTAGGCGTTGTCGTTGGCGTTTTCAAAGCGCGACAGCTCAGAGTCCAGCGCCAGATCGAAATCCCCCAGGCCCCGGTAGCTGTTCAGCACCAGCGCCGGCATCAGCTGGAACGGCTGGGTAGGCAGGTCCCCGCGCAGGATCTGGTAGTCACGCACTTCGGTGGTGAGCTGCCAGTGGCGGTCGTAATAGCCGCCCTGCAGCGACTGCAGCAGCTGGTTGTCGACCAGGGCGCCCACCGGCGGGCTGAAGTCATCGATATAGGCATAGTCCCAGCCGGCCACCTGGGTGTAATCGACGGTACCACGCCAGTGGCCGTCAGTGTCAAAGCGGGCGTTGTGGCGCCAGTTGAACAGCCAGCGGGGATCATCGCGCCACTCTTCATTGGCCAGCGGGTTGTTGGCCAGGCTGTCATCCTGGGACAGGTATTCGCCGTAGAACACACCGCTCTGGCCTTCTTCCGGCAGATAGCGAAACTCCAGCTGGGCCATGGTGCCGCGTTTTTCCATGTAACGGGGCGTGATGGTGGCGTCGTAATTGGGGGCGATATTCCAGTAATAGGGCAGGCGAATGTCGGTGCCGTTGCCGCTGCTGATATCAAAGGAGGGGTAGAGAAAACCGCTCTGGCGTTCGTTCTTCACCGGAAACTTGAGGTAGGGAAAATAGAACACCGGCACGTCGCCGAGCCACAGCACCGCGTTCCAGGCCTCGCCAAAGACTTCGTCCTGCTCCACCGATACCGTGCTGGCCTTGAGTTGCCAGACTTCCTCGCCCGGCGGGCAGGTGGTGTAGCTGGCCCCTTTCAGGTCGACCTCGCCCCGCTCACCGGCCAGCTGCACCCGGCGGGCTTGGCCCCGGCCCGGATCGCCGTGCAATTGATAACGGGCCCGATCCAGTTCGGTATCCCTGGTGGTCAGGTTGCCGGTGAGGCGCGTGTCGCTTTCCACGGTAATGGCGCCGTCGCTCAGCTGAATGTTGCCTTCGGCGAGCACGTCGCGGCTTGTCTGCTCCAGCTCCAGATAGTCGCTGCTGAAGCGGCGTTCGCCCTGAATGACCTCGACATCACCCCGGTAGAGAATTTTGCCGTCCCGGGTGGCGTTGAGTACGTCGGCGGTGACGGTAATGGGCGCATTGGGATCCTTGTTGCCTTCTACCCGCAGGGGCACATGGCTGAAGCAGCGGCTGAAAGGCAGCGGACTGGCATCCATGGCCGGCTCATCGAGCCGTTCGGTGCCGGAATACTGGGCCTGGGCCAGGCCGGAAGCGAACAACAGGGGAAGGCCGATAATCCGTATTCTCATGGGGTGATGCTCTCGTTCCTGGTGTTGGCGACACCGCCCGGGGTCCTGCGGGCTGGTTGAGCTTTTGGTGTCATTCTTTTATGGTAGCGGGCTATGATAAAGCATTCTCGCTGCCAGCTCTACGCCGGGCTCGGCCCGAGCGGATCCACCCTCAAAAACCAATTCATATGACATCACGCCCATTGCCCATGCATCACCTTCTTGCCGGCTTCGTGTTTTTCTTCGTTACACGGGGAGACTGTTAAATGCCGGCACATATCAAGGGTAAAATCATCGGCTTCTTGTTCGGCCTGCTGATTGGCAATCTGCCCGGCGCTTTGCTCGGGCTGTGGCTGGGGCATCTGGTTGACAAAAAACTGGCCGGCGCCTGGGGCTTTGTAAAGGATGCCCGGCAGGAATTTCTGTATGCCACCTTTGCCACCATGGGGCACCTGGCCAAGTCCAGCGGCCGGGTGACCACCGAGGAAATCCGGCTGGCGGAGCAGTTGATGACGCAGATGCGCCTGCAGCCCGCGCAAAGGGTCGAGGCCCAGCAGGCCTTTCGCGATGGAAAAGAGGCCGACTTTCCGTTGACCGAGACCCTGCGCCGGTTTCGTACTCAGGTCAGGGACAGCCGCAACCTGCTGCGCTTTTTTATGGAAGTGCAGCTGCAGCTGGTGTTTGCCGACGGCGAGCTGCACCCGGCCGAGCGCCGGCTGCTGCATACCATTGCCGGCGAGCTGGGTTTTTCCGGGCGGGAGCTGGAGCAGTTGCTGGCCTTTGCCGAAGCCCAGTTGCACATGTATCGCCAGGGAGGACGCAGCGGGGCGGGAGGTTTTACGCCTTCGCCCGAAGAGCGGCTGAAGGATGCCTATCGCATTCTGGAAGTGGATGCACAGGCCGACGATGCCACCGTAAAACGGGCCTACCGCCGGCAGATGTCCAAGCATCACCCCGACAAGCTGGTGGCCCAGGGCCTGCCCAAGGAGATGATGGACATGGCCAAGGAAAAGGCTCAGGACATTCAGCAGGCCTGGGAAACCATCAAGGCCGCCCGCAATCTGCGCTGATGTACGTAAGATGCAGGACGTAAGACGTAAGACATGAGGTGAAACGTCCAGGCGTCTCACCTCTTTCGTCTCCACGCATCACACCAGCCGGTTTTGTTCCCGGCCAGCTGCAAAAGCCTCGATATTGTCGATCAGCTGATCCGCCAGCCGCTGCATCGACGCCTGGCTGGCCCAGGCGATGTGCGGTGTCAGAATGAAATTGGGGCAGTCCAGTGCCTGCATCAGCGGGTTGTCAGCGGGCGGCGGCTCGGCGCTGACCACGTCAAAACCGGCGCCGCCGATGCGTTGTTGCTGCAAGGCGTTCAGCAGCGCCTGCTCGTCTACCAGTCCGCCCCGGCCCACGTTGATCAGCAGGGCATCCGGTTTCATCATGGCCAGCTCCCGCTCGCCGATCAGATGGCGGGTAGCGGCGGTGAGCGGGCAGTGCAGGCTGATCACATCGGCCTCGGCCAGCACGCGTTCAAAGGGCAAGCGGCCCTCGGTGGCCGGTTGGCCCTTGCGGGCGGCGACGATGACCTCCATGCCCAGGGCCCGGGCCAGTCGCTCCAGATCCCGGGCAATGGTGCCATAGCCAATCAGCCCCAGGGTCATGTTGTTCAGATCCCGTACCGGGTAGTCGAAATAGCAAAACTGGCCGGCCTGCTGCCAGCGGCCTGCGGTCACCGATGCGCGGTAGGCATGCAGGTTGCGGCTGAGTGCCATCATCAGCGCCAGGGCGTGCTCGGGCACCGCGCTTTGTGAGTAGTTGCGAATATTGCATACCGCCACGCCGGCGGCCCGGCAGGCGGCCAGGTCGATATTGTCGCTGCCGGTGGCGGCCAGGGCGATGAGTTTCAATCCGGGCAGCTTTGCCAGCTCGGCGGCGCCGATGGTCACCTTGTTGACAATGGCCACCTCGGCCTGTTGCAGGCGCGCAACCACCTGCGCCGGCGCGGTTTCCGCATATTCCTGCCAGTGGTGCTCAAAAGTCGGCCGGCGCAGGGTCACGCTCGGCGCCAGGGTGTTCCGGTCGAGAAATACCAGTTTCATGCAAGAGTCTTCCTTTCAGGTAATCGGGGGCACCGGGCGGCAGTGGCAGCCAGCCCTGGCGCACCAGCCAGGCGGCAATCTGCCGCTCCGGATGATTGACGTCATGGAGCGGTTCGGCGGTGTAATCGGCATGCCGGCGGGCGGCGCTGTGCTGGCGCTGCTGGCGGTTGCTGGCTGCGGCCTCATCCTGCAGGCTGAACAGATCCAGCACCGGCCACTCTGACCGCGCCAGGCCGATGGCCAGCATGCGCTGATGTGCGGCAGATCGGGGCTGCGTATCCACTACTATCTGGCCGTCGGGGGGAGGCAGGGTGCCGCCTTCCACCAGTTGTTGATACCAGAGGGTGGCGCTGCCCTGGGTCAGCAGTAACTGAGGCAGTTCCCGTTCGGAGGCCAGGACCGTCGTCAGGCGCCGGCCCAGTTGCGCGAGCCAGTCTTGCTGTTGCTCGGCAATCTGCTCGGAGGCGGGATCGAACCGGCGCTGGTGTTCATCGGGCAGCAGGATCCTGAGCTCCCAGCCGCGTTGCTGCCACCAGGGTGCCATGGCCAGCCAGTGATGAGTCTGCTCCAGCTCCGGCCACACCAGCAGGGCGCCCTGCGCCTCGGGGCGCGCGGCCTCAAAGTAAAGCAGCCGGCCTTCGGGCTGATAGTGTGGTTCGGTGTTCCAGTCGATCTGGGCCCGGGTCGGTGTTACCGCCAGCCAGCCCAGCATCAGCAGCATTGCCGCTCTCATCAGTCGACCTCAAACGGAGCGGGGGCGCTGAACTCCAGCCGGTGCTTGTACCTGGGATGACGAAAGGCCAGCCAGGCGGCATGCAGCTGCAGGTGGGGCGCCATGGTCAGCGCCTCGCCTTCGGCGTAGAGGTTGTCACCCAGTATCGGATGCCCCAGGCTCAGCATGTGCACCCGCAACTGATGGGAGCGACCGGTCACGGGGGTCAGCTCCATCAGGCTGCGTTGCCCTTCGCGGCGCAGGCAACGCCAGTGGGTGAGCGCCTTTTTGCCGTGCTCCAGGCTGACCATGTGCCGGGGGCGGTTGGGCCAGTCGCAGCACAGGGGCAGATCGATACTGCCCTCATTCTCCGCGGGCTGGCCATGTACCCAGGCATAGTAGCGCTTTTCGGTTTCCCGTTCGCGGAACTGGCGGCTCATCTCCCGGTGGGCCTTGGGGTTGAGCGCCATCACGATCACCCCCGACGTGGCCATGTCCAGCCGGTGTACCACCTGCACCGATGGAAACACCCGTGACACGCGCAGTGACAGGCTGTCGAAATGCACCGGATCCCGGCCGGGCACACTGAGCAGGCCACTGGGCTTGTTCAGCACTATGATGCTGTCGTCCTGATACAGGATGTCAAACTGGGGATCCACCGGCGGATCGTAACGCAGCAATACCATGTTCGGGCTCTTTAGTTACTGATGGCTGACCACAATAAACCGGATTGCATCCAGTTTTAAGCGGGTATGACTGAGCAGGCTGTCGAGCTCGGTTTTCAGCTCCTGCACATGATCGATCTCGCTCTGGCGCACGTTGGGGTTGACCCTGGCCAGTTGCTGCAGCCGGCTCAGCTCCTGATCCATGGCCTGGTGCATGCGTGCACGGGCGTCGGCGACCAGTTGCTCCATCTGTTGCTCGGCCAGTGGCTGGGCTGCCTGCAGCTGCTGGTGGATCAGGGCCTGGGAGGCATTGACCAGCTTGCTGCCCAGGTGACGGTTGACCGGACTGAGCTGCTTGTCAAAGGCTTCAAAGCTGACCTTGTCGGCCAGGTTGTTGCCGTTCTTGTCGAGCAGCAGGCGAATGGGCGCCGGCGGCAGAAAACGATACAGCTGGGCGTGATGGGCGGACTCGGCCACAAAGATGGGTTCAACAAACAGGGTGCCCACCGGCAGCGCCTTGTTCTTGAGAATGGCCACCGAGGTGGTACCGATTTCCGAGCCCAGCACCAGATCGATGCCGCCGCGGATCATCGGATGATCCCAGCTCAAAAACTGCAGATCGTCCCGCCCCAGGGCGGTATGCCGGTCAAAGGTGATGCTGGCACCGTCTTCGGGCAGGCCGGGAAAACTGGGTACCAGCATTTGCTCGGTGGGGCGCAGCACGATGGCGTTTTCGCCCTTGTCGTCCTGATGCACGCCCACTTCGTCAAACAGCTTGATGGCAAAAATGGCCAGGGTCGGATCTTCGTCGGTTGCCGCCAGCTGCTCCGCCAGATTGTGTTGCTGCAGGGCGCCGCTGGAGTTGAGCTCCAGCAGCCGATCCCGCCCCAGCTCCATCTGGCTGATCAGGGATTGGGTGATGGCCTGGGTGTCGGCAACCAGCTGGTTCAGGGCTTCAGTATCCTGACCGTGGCCGGCCAGCAGTTCCAGCAGTCGTTCCGATACCTGCTGATACACCGGCTGCCCCACCGCATTGGGCTTGCTGAAGGCATCCATACCCTGCTGATACCACAGGGTCAGCGCCTGCTGGGCGGTGCCTTCCAGATAGGGCACGTGAATGTCGATGTCGTGCTGCTGGCCAATGCGGTCCAGGCGGCCGATGCGCTGCTCCAGCAGATCCGGATTCAGCGGCAGGTCAAACAGCACCAGCTGGTGGGCAAACTGGAAGTTGCGGCCTTCCGAGCCGATCTCGGAGCAGATCATCACCTGGGCGCCGCCTTCCTGCTGGGCAAAGTAAGCGGCGGCCTTGTCCCGCTCCAGCAACGACATGCCCTCGTGAAACACGGTGCCGCGAATGCCCTCCCGGGTGCGCAGCACTTCTTCCAGTGCCAGGGCCACGCCGGCCTTGGCGGTGATGATCAGCACCTTGTTGTTGCGGTTTTCCTTGAGGTAGTCCAGCAGCCATTCCACCCGGCTGTCGAACTGGGTCCAGCTGCTGTCGCCACCTTCGAACTGGCGGTAGATCTCTTCCGGGTACAGGGCCTGCAGTGCCCGGGCGGCGGTGTCCTGATGGCTGCCCATCAGGCCGGCCACGCGAATGGCGGTCTGGTACTGGGCGGGCAGGGGCAGCGGGTGGGTATGCAGCCGGCGCGACGGAAAGCCCTTGATGGCCTGACGGGTGTTGCGGAACAGCAGGCGGCCGGTGCCGTGATGATCCAGCAGCCGGGCCAGCAGTGCCCGGCGTTGCTCGGAAGTTTCCAGGCTGGCATGTTCTTCGCCGTCCATAAAGGGCGCCAGGCGTGCACGGGCGGCGTCGTCCAGCGGTGCGTCGCTCAGCAGTGCCTCGGCGGCCTCGGCCAGCGGGCGGTATTCTTCCTCTTCCGCCAGAAAGGCGTCGTAGTCGTAAAAGCGCTCGGGGTCGAGCAGGCGCAGACGGGCAAAATGGCTCTCGTGGCCCTGCTGATCCGGGGTGGCGGTGAGCAGCAGTACGCCGGGAATGTTTTCGGCCAGGGCTT
>NZ_CP118224.1:2500-165000 GCF_030849025.1 Oceanimonas pelagia | reverse complement strand
GCGAAGAAGCTTTCCGAACAGGCGTTATCCCAGCAGTTACCTCGGCGTGACATGCTGATGGTGATTCCCCGTGTATTCAGCCATCTCATCACCTCTCCGTTGCGATACTGACTCCCTTGGTCCGAGTGGAACAACAGCTGTTTCCCATCTGGCCGCTGATGTTGCCATGCCTGCTCAAGGGCCTCCAGCACCAGTTGGGCGCTATTGATGGCACCCATGGCTCGGCCCACCACGCGGCGTGTGCCCAGGTCTAGGACTGCTGCGATGTAGAGCCAGCCTTCACTGCACCGGATTTGGGTGATATCTGATACCCAAACTCGGTTCGCTGAACCCACCGAGAACTGGCGATTCAACAGATTCGGTAACACAGGCAAGGACGATGTTGGCTTTTGATATCCTGCTTTAGGAGCCGTGCATGAACGATAACCAGCGTCTCTCAGCAAGCGCTGAACCTGGTTCTTGCCGCAGCAGAACCCGGCATCCCGTGCTTCCAGCCACAGCTTGCGATAACCCGGCACATTCTTCAGTTGCCTGGCTCGCTCGAGCAGGAAGGTGTTCAGCGTCCGTCGCTCGATGGCACGCGCCCCCGGAGAGTGTTGACGTGTTCGCCAGCGATAATATCCCGCTCGTGACACGTCGAGTACTTCACACATTATCGAGACCCGCCAGCGTTGACTTCGGTGGGCCTCGATAAAGGCAAACCTTACTTGCCGTGCTTGGCGAAGTACTCTTGCGCCTTTTTTAGGATTTCGTTCTCCAGCTCTTTCCGCTCAAGCTGCTTCTTCAGCCGAGCTACCTCGCGCTCCAGCTCCTGCAGGCTTTTTTCTGGTCCGGTGTTTTCAACGGCTTTGTCGGATGATTTCTTGGTCATGCTCCACTCTCTACGCCAGCGACTCAATTGGTTAGGATGGATCCCAAGTCTGCCAGCAAGCTGAGCTTGTGTCTCTGTGGTGGAGAGCGAGGCCTCGACGGCCTCACGTTTGAATGCATCGCTAAAGCGACGGTGGGGTTTGTATTTCATAACACCTTCTCATCTAATGAAGGTGTCTACTTTTCTCGGGCCAGTCCAGTGAGCATAAATTTCTCCTCACTCCTCACCCTTTTCGTCTCACGCAATTACAGATTACAGACTGATGCTGCCATCTGGCGCAAAGGCCTCTTCTTCAATGCGCTCGCACACCAGCTCTTCGATATCAAAGCGCACCTGCTCAAAGGCCAGGATCACACTGGCCTCGTCGGCCAGTTGCTGGCCGGACAAATGCTCCAGCCGGTGCTGAGCAATAAAGCAGGGCACCTGCCGCCCCTGCCAGTGGGTGCTGAAGGCAACCCGCTGTTCGTCGGGTTGCCAGTAAATTTCGTCACCGACGATAATGTCCTGATTCATTGTCCCTGCTCCAGCCTGGCCCTGAGCGCCTGCAACACCGGCGCCATATCGGGGCGCACCCCCCGCCAGAGATAAAAGCTCTCCGCCGCCTGCCCCACCAGCATGCCCAGGCCGTCAAAACGATCCTGCACACCCTGCTCCGCGGCCCATTGCAGAAAGGGGGTTTCTTCCCGGCCATACATCATATCGTAGACCTGGGTGCCGGAATGGCAAAGGCTGGCGGGCAACGCCAGGCGCTCTCCCTGCAGGCTGGCGGAGGTGCTGTTGATGATAAGATCAAAGGTATCTGCCAGGCCTTCGAGCGGCTGATGGCTGACCGGCCCCAGTCCGGCAAAACGCTTGGCCAGCGCCTCGGCCCGCATCTCGGTCCGGTTAGCCACCACCAGGGCTGCCGGCCGTTCGGCCAGCAACGGGCCCATCACCCCCCGGGCGGCGCCCCCTGCGCCCAGCAACAGAATGCGCCGGCCGGCCAGTGCCCCCCCCAGGCGATGAAGATCCATGACCAGACCGGCCCCGTCGGTATTGTCGGCCAGCAGCCGACCGTCTTCCAGCACCTTAAGGGTATTGACCGCTTCCGCCAGGGCAGCCCGTTCACTCAGCTCATCCGCCACCGCCAGGGCATCGGTCTTGAACGGTACCGTGATGTTGCAACCACGGCCCCCGGACCGCACAAACTCGCTCAGGCCGCCCTGAAAGTGGTCCAGCGGCAGCAGCAGGCGTTCATAGCTCATGGCTTGTCCGGTTTGTTCGGCAAAGGCACCGTGAATGAAGGGAGACTGGCTGTGGGCAATGGGATTACCGATAACGACGTATCTGTCCATGATGGCTCTCGCTGCTCGTCGGCGGCCGCCAGAACTGGGCGATCAACCGCGATGTTCAAAAGGGATTGGCATTATATTGCCATGAATGGCATTTTTTTGGTTGCATTAGCCGCCAAAACGAATAGATTTTGCGCTAACGAACAAAATCTTTGTGGTTGGCCTTGGATACCGAACTTTTAAAGACCTTTCTGGAAGTGTCACGCACCCGTCACTTCGGCAAGGCGGCAGAGCACCTGTACCTGACCCCGTCGGCGGTCAGCTTTCGCATTCGTCAGCTTGAAAGCCAGCTGGGCGTAACCCTGTTTACCCGGCTGCGCAACAACATTCAGCTGACCTCGTCGGGCGAGGCGCTGATCCCCCATGCCGAGTCCATGCTGCTGGCCTGGGCGCGGGCCCAGCACGAGGTGGCCCTGAGTGAACGGCAGACCCAGCAACTGGCGGTGGCCGGCACCGCCAACCTGTGGGACGCCTATCTGCAGGACGGCCTGCACCGGCTTTATTGCGAACTGCCGGCGCTGTCGCTGCGGGCGGACATTCGCACCCCCGAGCAGATGACCCGGGCCCTGCTGAGCCGCACCCTGGATCTGGCTTTTCTTACCGATCCGGCCCGCATCGAGGGAGTGCGTCACATCGCCACTCATACCATGGAGCTGCAGCTGGTATCTACCTACCCGGAGCTGAATGCCACTCAGGCCATGGCTCAGGACTACATTCGCATCGACTGGGGCACCGCCTTCAACACCCAGCATGCCAAGCTGTTCAACACCGCCACGCCGCCGCTGCTGCACACCGGCTCGGTACGCATCGCCCTGGAATACCTGCTGCATCATGGCGGCAGTGCCTTTCTGCCGAGTGCCATGATCCGGCAATACCAGGATCAGGAGCGGCTGTTTCTGGTGGACGACGCCCCCATCATCAGCCGGGAAGTCTATGCCGCCTTTTTGCCCGGCGGCGAGCGCCAGGCCCTGATCGACAAGGTGATCGAGCTGTTCGGCGCC
The DNA here is from genome assembly GCF_030849025.1 of Oceanimonas pelagia. NCBI lineage: Bacteria > Pseudomonadati > Pseudomonadota > Gammaproteobacteria > Aeromonadales > Aeromonadaceae > Oceanimonas > Oceanimonas pelagia. The sequence goes on along the minus strand of NZ_CP118224.1, from coordinate 161,797 downwards.
TCCGAAGAGGCCAGCGCTTAAACCCAGTTCCTGGGGACCAGAAACTCCTGCAGCCGGGCTTCCTTGGTGCCCGGCTCTGGCCGCCAGTTGTATTCCCAGCGCGCCAGTGGTGGCATCGACATCAGGATCGACTCGGTACGGCCGCCGGTCTGCAGGCCAAACAGGGTGCCCCTGTCATACACCAGGTTGAATTCCACATAGCGTCCGCGCCGGTACAGCTGGAACTGGCGTTCGCTCTCACCATAGGGCGTGTCCTTGCGTCGCGCAATGATCGGCAGGTAGGCATCCAGATAACCCCTGCCCACCGCCTGCATAAAGGCAAAGCACTGCTCAAAGGGCCAGTCGTTGAGATCGTCAAAGAACAGGCCGCCCACCCCCCGGGTTTCATCCCTGTGCTTGAGGTAGAAGTAACGGTCGCACCAGTCCTTGTATTTGGGGTAAACGTCATCGCCAAAGGGATCGCAAAGGTCTTTGGACACCTGGTGCCAATGCCTGCAGTCTTCTTCCACCGGGTAGAAGGGGGTCAGGTCAAAGCCGCCACCAAACCACCATACCGGATCGGCGCCTTCCTTCTCGGCAATGAAAAAGCGCACGTTGGCGTGGCTGGTGGGCACATGGGGGTTGCGCGGGTGGATCACCAGCGACACGCCCATGGCCTCAAAGGAGCGACCGGCCAGCTCGGGGCGGTGGGCAGTGGCCGAGGCCGGCATGGCGGCACCGTGCACATGGGAGAAGTTCACCCCACCCTGCTCGATCACGGCGCCGTCGCGCAACACCCGGCTGCGGCCACCACCGCCCTCTTCCCGGGTCCAGCTGTCTTCCACAAAACGACCGGTGCCGTCGGCCTGCTCCAGCTGCCGGCAGATGTGGTCCTGCAGCTCTAGTAAAAACGCCTTCACGGCCGCGGTATCCGGTTTGGTACTCATCATGATTCCTTGTTGATATGCAATCAGGCCGGACGCAGCACGGCGCCGGTAATGCCATCGCGAATAAGCGACGGATTGGTCCGGCCGCCAGTGGCACCGGGCAGTATGTAGTCGAGCTCGCTGCCAAGCCGTTCCGCCAGCTCATCGGCGCTGCGCGCCGGCTCCTCGCCACTTTTGTTGGCACTGGTCGACACCAGCGGCTTGCCAAAAGCCAGACACAGAGCATGCGCCTGGGGGTGATCGGTCACCCGCACCGCCAGCGAGTCGAAACGCCCTTTCAGCCACTCGGGCACCTCCGGGCGAGCGGGAATCACCCAGGTATAGGGGCCGGGCCAGCTTTCCAGGATCACCTCCAGTCGCCCCGCCGGCAACCGGGTCAGATCCAGATAGGGCAGCAACTGGCTGACGTCGGCGGCAATCAGCACCAGGCCCTTGTCGATGGGCCGCTCCTTGATGGCCAGCACCCGCTGGACCGCCTCGCCGTTGTCGGGATCGCATCCAATGCCAAACACCGCCTCGGTGGCATAGCCGATCACGCCCCCCTGCTCGAGGTGCTCAACGGCGGTAAAAAGCACTTGCTGAGTCATGAAACTGAACTTCCTTTTTGAATAAAAACCGCTTACTGCTGATAACCGCAGCCCTTGTTGGGGCAATACAGACGTCCCTTGCGTTCGGCCAGAATGCCAAAGCCGCACTCGGGGCAGGTTTGGGCCACCGGCTTGTCGTTGAGGATGTAGCGGCAGCCGGGATAGGCATCGCAGGCATAGAAGCGTTTACCGTAACGGGAGGTACGGGCTACCAGCCGGCCCTTGCTACATGCCGGGCAGGCCGGATCACTGTTGCCCTGGTCATTGAGGTCGGCCACGTAGTGACAGGCCGGATAGTGGGAACACCCGATAAAAAGCCCGTAGCGGCCCTTGCGAATGGCCAGGGTATGGCCACACAGCGGGCAGGCGCTGCCTTCCAGCGGCTTTTCCACGTCTTCGTCGTGCTCAATGACCCTGAGCGGGCGCATGTAGTCACAGTCTGGGTAGGCGGAGCAGCCAAGAAAGGCGCCATGCTTGCCATGACGCAGTTGCAGGGCCTCGCCACACTTCGGGCAAACCTCGTCGGCCCGGGCCGATGGCTTGCCACTGAACAGACTGGGATCGATTTTCGACATGCCGCGCCTCCGAATTCACTGAGGGAATTCTACCAGCGCGGCCAGGTTCAGTGAACCGCTCCGTCGGGCTGTTCGAACAGCAGCTCTTCCAGCTGATGGTAGGCCGATTCGCTGCCGGGCACATTGAACAGCACCATCAGCACCACCCACTTGAGATCGTCGAGCTCAATCACCGGTGAGTCCAGTTCCATCACCCGATCGATGACAATCTCCCGGGTGTCGGCGTTAAGCACCTTGATCTGTTCAAGAAACAGCAAAAAGCCGCGGCCGTCGGTGTCGAGTTTGTACAGCTCTTCGGGCGTGTAAATACGGAATGAATCGGGAGCGGAACGCGCCCAGGACGGCGGTTCATCCGCCTCCTGCAACTCGGCCAGACGCTCCAGCCAGGCCAGCGCCTTGAGGATCTCTTCCTTGTTGAAGCCCGCTTCGGTCAGTTCTTCGGCGAGTTCATCCTGATCCACCATGGTGTCTACATCCGCATGGATGTAGGTCTCGAACAAGTACATCAGTACTTCGAACATGATCAGCTCCTCCTCGCTCTGACATAACCTCCGGGCACGGATTCCACCCAGCCGGCCAGTTCCAGCTCGATCAACCGGGTTAACACCTCATGCACCGGCTGTCGGCACCGCGCCGCGATAACATCCAGCGCCGTTGCCTCCAGACCTACGGTATCCAACAAGTCCGGATAAGGCAATAACTGCTCCGTGGCGGTCTCGTGAATTTTGACCGCCGCCGCGGAGAACCCCGCCAGCTCTTCCAGCACATCATCGGCACCGCACACCAGCTTGGCACCCTGCTGGATCAGCCGGTTACAGCCGGCGGCCTGGGGGTTTTGCCAGGCGCCAGGTACGGCAAACACCTCCCGGTTCTGCTCCAGAGCAAAGCGGGCGGTGATCAGCGACCCGCTGCGCTCGGCGGCCTCCATCACCAGCACCCCCAGGCTGAGGCCGCTGATAATGCGGTTGCGGCGGGGAAACTGAAACGCCTGGGGCGGCTCCCAGGGATAACATTCCGACAATAACGCACCACCGGCCTCGACAATCTGCCTGGCCAGGCGGGCATGACGCTTGGGGTGACACCGGTCCAGCCCCGAGCCAAATACCGCCAGGGTAATGCCGCCGGCGTCCAGTGTGGTCTGATGGGCCAGGCCGTCAATGCCCATGGCCAGTCCGGAGGTAATGGCCAGCCCCGCCGCGACCAGCTCTGCGACCAGAGCGCGCGTGTTTTCCTTGCCCACATAGGACGGGTGGCGGCTGCCCACCACCGCCAGTTGCGATCGTTCCAGCGCCGTCAGGTTGCCTTCCACAAACAGCAGCAGGGGAGCGGCGGGGCACTGATTGAGCAGGGTCGGGTAGGCCTTGTCGGCGCGCGTCAGAACATGCCGCTCAGGGCCGTTCTGAAGCCAGCGCAGCACCCGCTCCAGCAACTCATGCCGGGGAGCCAGCAACTGTGCCCGGCCGTCGCCACCGAGATGAGCTTGCCCCACCAGATCGGCCTGTTGCCAGTCTGGCCCCAGCCGCTGCCACAACTGCCAGGCCCGAACAGGCCCCAGCCCCGGCGCCTGCTGCAGCGCCAGCCAGGGCAAAAGAGGGTGAGCGTCAGAGGCCGTGCTCGTCATACTCAGGCTCGCCCAGCAGATAGTCGCGCTGCACCGGCTCCCGGCTGTCGAGCACCAATGCCGCACTGACTTGTTCACCGGCCTCAAACACCATCACCCGGGCCACCGGCAACGGCGGCAGAACAATGCCTTCTTTGTTTGACGGAGCTGGCCGCAAGACACCATAAAGGTGGCCGGCACGCAGGCCGTCCCGCTGCCCCTTGTTAAGCAAAATCACGTCATGGCGGGCCGCCACCGTGCCCTCAGCCCCCATGGCCAGCACTCGGCCGGCACTCAGCGCCGGGCCCGGCGCCGGCCGGTAAAAGGCCGCCAGCGCCCGATCCGCAGACAGTGGCAGCAGCGCATCTCCGGGACGCATTTCCCGGCTCAGGCTGCTGATGTGCACGCTGGCCAGATTATATTCCGGCTGCGCCTGGGTGCTCACCGTGCCCACCAGCATGGCCCGGCGCCCGTAGGACTCGCCGGTGCGGTCATCGGCCAGTTCCCCCATGTCACGGTACACGCCGTACAACTGCCCGGGAACCAGCCGCCCTTCCACGTAGGCCAGTTCGCCCTGGCGCAACAAGTCCCGCCCGTGCCGGTCTCCCAGCAACACCGGCGCCGTATCGAGCTCGCCGGACGCCAGCAGCCGGTGACTGCCGGTGTAATTCATGATCGCCGCCAGCGGCACCGTGGCCACCGCCGGCTCGGTGCGCACGCGGGGCGACAGTTTTACCACTCCCGGTTGCGGCTCACCGTCGCGCACCAGCCGGGGCTCGCCGTTCACCCAGATCAGGGTCAGGCGATCGCCGGGATAGATAAGATGAGGGTTGGCCACCTGGGGGTTGGCCCGCCACAGTTTGGGCCACAGCCAGGGCGATTTGAGGAAGTGAGCGGAAATGTCCCACAGGGTGTCGCCCTGGCGCACCGTATAACGGGTGGGGTGGTTGTCTTTCAGCGCCAGTGCCTGGGCCTGGACGGAGCCGGTCAGCAACAGCATGCCGGTCAGAATCAGTGCTCTCGGTTTTATCATCCCTGTTCACCTTGATGGAATCTTGTTCCGCTTGATAAGGTCGCAACCTGCCGCCGCCCGGTGTCGGCCATCTGTTGCTGATCTTTGAGTGGCAAATGGCTAAAATACTGACAGAACCGAATACAGGAAAACACCGTTGTTATGGCAAAAGTACTAGAAGTATTGCGCTTTCCCGATGAGCGGCTGCGCACCGTGGCCAAGCCGGTTGGCGCTTTCACTCCCGAATTACAGACCATTGTAGATGATATGTTTGAGACCATGTATGCCGAAGAAGGCATTGGGCTGGCCGCCACCCAGGTCGACATTCATCAGCGCATTATCGTGATCGACGTGTCCGAGGACCGCCAGCACCCGCTGGTGCTGATCAACCCGGAAATTCTGGAAAGCCACGGCAGCACCGGTATTGAGGAAGGCTGCCTGTCGGTGCCCGGCGCCCGCGCCCTGGTGCCCCGCGCCGAACGGGTGAAGGTGCGCGCTCAGGATCGCCACGGCGAGACCTTTGAACTGGACGCCGACGATCTGCTGGCCATCTGCATTCAGCACGAGATGGATCACCTGATCGGCAAGCTGTTTGTCGACTACCTGTCGCCGCTCAAGCGCCAGCGCATTCGTCAGAAAATGGAAAAAATGGCCCGCCAGGAACAGCACTGATTGACCGCTAAGGATCCACGCTTGAGCAAGCTCAACCTCGTTTTTGCCGGCACCCCCGACTTTGCCGCCCGCCACCTGCAGGCGCTGCTCGATGCCGGCCACAATGTCATTGCCGTTTATACCCAGCCCGACCGCCCCGCCGGCCGCGGCAAAAAGCTCACCCCCAGCCCGGTCAAGGTCACCGCCGAGCAGGCCGGTTTGCCGGTCTATCAGCCCCAGAGTCTGCGCAACGAAGAGGCCCAGGCCGAGCTGGCGGCACTGGGAGCCGATCTCATGGTGGTGGTGGCCTACGGCCTGATTTTGCCGCAGGCGGTGCTCGACACCCCGCGCCTGGGCTGCATTAACGTGCACGGCTCGCTGCTGCCCCGCTGGCGGGGCGCGGCGCCCATTCAGCGGGCCATCTGGGCCGGCGATGCCGACACCGGCGTGACCATCATGCAGATGGACAAGGGCCTGGATACCGGCGCCATGCTGCACAAGGCCAGTCTGCCCATTGCCCCCGATGACACCTCCGCCAGCCTCTATGAAAAACTGGCCGGACTCGGCCCTCGAGCGCTGCTGCACACACTGGAACAGCTCGCCGACGGCACTGCCGTGGCCGAGCCGCAGAACGACGCCGAAGCCAACTATGCCGAGAAACTCAGCAAGGAAGAGGCCCGCATCGACTGGACCCTGCCCGCCGAGCAGCTGGAGCGCTGCGTGCGCGCCTTCACCCCCTGGCCGGTGAGCTACTTCATGGTGGCAGAGCACAACATCAAGCTGTGGCAGGCCGAGGTACTGGCCAATGCCAGCAACGCCGCCCCGGGCACCATTCTCGCCGCCGGCAAGGCCGGCATCGACGTGGCCACCGGCAACGGCGTGCTGCGCCTGCTCAGCCTGCAGCCGCCGGGCAAGAAAGCCATGAGTTGCCAGGATCTGCTCAACGCCCGCAAGGACTGGTTTACTCCCGGCAGCCAGCTGTCCTGAATACCGCCAACCAGAAGAGAACACCATGAAAACTCGCGCCGCCGCGGCCTCCGTGGTTCACCAGGTGATCAACCAGGGCCAGTCCCTTTCCACCCTGCTGCCCCGCTACCAGCAGGAGGTGGCCGCCAAGGATCGCGCCCTGCTGCAGGAGCTGTGCTTTGGCACCCTGCGCTGGTACAGCCGCCTCGACGCCATGGCCAAGCAGCTGCTCGACAAGCCGCTCAAGGGAAAATACCAGCCGGTGCACACCCTGCTGCTGGTGGGCCTGTACCAGTTGCTGTATACCCGCATTCCGGCCCATGCCGCCCTGGCGGAAACCGTGGCCGCCTGCAAACGGCTCAAGGCCGAGCCCTTCAAGGGGCTGGTCAACGGTGTGCTGCGCAACGTGCAGCGCCGGCAACAGGAGCTGGAACAAAAGGTCGATGCCCTGCCCCAGCTGCGGCTGGCCCACCCCAACTGGCTGATGAAGCGGCTGCAACAGGCCTATCCCGAGCAGTGGCAGGACATCATGGCCGCCAACAACCGTCATCCGCCCATGTGGATTCGCGTCAACGAAAACCACCACCGCCGGGAAGATTACGCGGCGCTGCTGGCGGAAAGCGGCATTGAGGCCAGCCCGGACCCGGTAGCTGCCCAGGCCCTGCGGCTGGCGCGCCCGGCGGATGTGACCACCCTGCCCGGTTTTGACCAGGGTCACTGCTCGGTGCAGGACGCCGCCGCCCAGATGGCGGCCCGGCTGCTGGACCCACAGCCCGGTGAGCGGGTGCTCGATGCCTGCGCCGCACCCGGCGGCAAGACCGCCCATATTCTGGAGCGCCAGCCGGCCCTGAGCCAGCTGGTGGCCATCGACATGGATGCCGACCGGCTTGAGCGGGTGCACCAGAACCTTGATCGCATTGGCCTCACCGCCACCGTGCTGCAGGGCGATGCGGCCAGACCACAGGACTGGTGGCAGGGGCCACCATTCGATCGCATTCTGCTCGACGCGCCCTGCTCCGCCACCGGGGTGATCCGCCGCCATCCCGACATCAAGTGGCTGCGCCGGCCCGAGGACATCGCCCAGCTGGCGGCGTTGCAGGCGCAAATTCTCGATGCCCTGTGGCAACAACTGAAGCCCGGCGGTATGCTGCTATACGCCACCTGCTCCATTTTGCCCGACGAAAACCGGGAGCAGATCAAGGCCTTTCTGGCCCGTACGCCCGATGCCGTGCACCAGCCCCTGCATGCCGACGACACACCGGCCCGGCCGGGCTGGCAGTTGCTGCCGGGCGAGCATGAGCGGGACGGTTTCTATTACGCCAGCATAGCGAAACAGGCATGAAAATCATCATTCTGGGGGCCGGCCAGGTCGGCGGGACCCTGGCGGAAAACCTGGTCGGTGAAAACAACGACATCACCATCGTCGACACCAACACCGAACGGCTGCGCGAGTTGCAGGACAAGTACGACTTGCGGGTGGTCAACGGCCACGGCGCCTATCCGGCGGTGCTGCGCGAAGCCGGCGCCCAGGATGCCGACATGCTGGTGGCGGTCACCAACAGTGACGAAACCAACATGATCGCCTGCCAGGTGGCCTACTCCCTGTTCAACACCCCCAACAAGGTGGCCCGCATTCGTTCGCCGGAATTTCTGGCCGAGCGGGAGCGGCTGTTTCTGAACGAGGCCATTCCGGTGGACAACCTGATCGCCCCCGAGCAGCTGGTCACCGAATACATCTACCGGCTGGTGCAGTATCCGGGCGCGCTGCAGGTGGTCGACTTCGCCGAGGGCAAGGTCGGCCTGGTGGCGATCAAGGCCTATTACGGCGGCCCCCTGGTGGGCAACGCCCTGTCCACCCTGCGGGATCACATGCCCGGCATCGACACCCGGGTGGCGGCCATTTTCCGTCAGGACAGGCCCATTCGTCCCCAGGGCACCACCATTATCGAGGCCGACGACGAGGTGTTCTTCGTCGCCGCCAGCGGCCACATTCGCGCCGTGATGTCGGAGCTGCAGCGACTCGAAAACGACTACAAGCGCATCATGATCGTCGGCGGCGGCAACATCGGCGCCGGCCTGGCCCGGCGGCTGGAGCGGAACTACTCGGTCAAGCTGATCGAGCACAACCCCGGGCGGGCCGAGCAACTCTCGGAGCTGCTGGAGCACACCATGGTGTTCTGCGGCGATGCCTCGGATCAGGAGCTGCTGATCGAGGAGCATATCGACCAGGTGGATGTGTTTATTGCGGTCACCAACCAGGACGAGGCCAACATCATGTCGGCCATGCTCGCCAAGAAAATGGGCGCGCGCAAGGTGATGGTGCTGATCCAGCGCGGCGCCTATGTGGATCTGGTGCAGGGCGGCACCATAGACGTGGCCATCTCGCCCCAGCAAGCCACCATTTCGGCGCTGCTCACCCATGTGCGCCGGGCCGACATCGTCAACGTCTACTCCCTGCGCCGGGGCGCGGCCGAGGCCATTGAGGCCATCGCCCACGGTGACAGCAGCACCTCACGGGTGGTGGGCCGCAAGGTCGGCGATCTCAAGCTGCCGCCGGGCACCACCATCGGCGCCATCGTGCGCGGTGAAGAGGTGCTGATCGCCCACGACAAAACCGTGATCGAGCAAAACGATCACGTGGTAATGTTTCTGGTCGACAAGAAGTTTATTCCCGAGGTGGAGCGGCTGTTTCAGCCCAGTCCCTTCTTTCTGTAACCGAGGCCGCCATGTTCAACCTGCGCCCCATCGCCTTTATTCTCGGCATGGCGTTGTCCAAGCTGGCGCTGTTCATGTGGCTGCCCACCCTGCTGGCGTTAACCGGCCGCAGCCGGGGCTTTGAGGAATTTCTGCAGGCCACCCTGCTCACCCATGGGGCGGCGCTGGGGCTGCTGGCCTGGGGCCGGCGCGAGCGGCTACGGCTGCGGGTCAAGGAGATGTTCCTGCTCACCACCCTGGTGTGGACCACGGTGTGCGTGTTCGGCGCCCTGCCCTTTGTGTTTATCAGTCACATCAGCTTTACCGACGCCTTTTTCGAGACCATGTCGGGGGTCACCACCACCGGCTCCACCGTGCTCGCGGGGCTCGACACCACCCCCGCCGACATTCTGCTGTGGCGCTCCATTCTGCAGTGGCTGGGTGGGGTCGGTTTTATCGTGGCGGCGGTGGCGGTGCTGCCCTACCTCAACGTGGGCGGCATGAAGCTGTTTCAGACCGAATCGTCAGACTGGTCCGACAAAAGCGCGCCCCGGGCCGCCACCATGGCCAAGCGCATTGTGCTGCTCTATGTGCTGCTCACCGCCCTGTGCGGCCTGGGTTACTATGCGCTGTCGGACATGAACGCCTTTGAGGCGGTCAATCATGCCATGACCACCCTCAGCACCGGCGGCTATTCCACTTCCGACGGCTCCATGAACCACTTTGCCCCGGCGGCCCACTGGGTGGGCACCCTGTTCATGTTTATCGGCGGCCTGCCCTTTCTGCTGATGGTGTCCAGCCTGCGCAACCGCAACCTGGAACTGTTCCGGGACGCCCAGGTACGCGGCTTTTTCTGGCTGGTGCTGGCCACCGGCCTGGTGCTGAGCCTGTATTTGTGGGCCACGGGCCAATACCCCCTGATGGATGCCATGCGCATCAGCCTGTTCAATCTGGTGTCGGTGCTCACCACCACCGGCTTCGGGCTGGAAGACTTCGGCACCTGGGGCCCCTTTCCGCTGGTGCTGTTTGCGGTATTGATGCTGTGCGGCGCCTGCTCGGGATCCACCGCCGGTGGCTTCAAGATTTTCCGGCTGCAGGTAGGCATGGCGCTGTTCCGCCGCCAGTTGCTGCAACTCATGCACCCTCAGGCGGTGCTGCCGCAGAGATACAACGGCCGCAGCGTGAGTGACGACATTCTGCGCTCGCTGATCACCTTTATCTTTGGCTATTTCGCCACCATGCTGGTGCTGGCACTGGCGCTCAGCCTGATGTCGCTGTCGCCCCAGGTGGCGATCACCGCGGCGGTCACCGCCGTGGCCAACGTGGGCCCGGGCATTGGCGAGCAGATCGGCCCCAGCGGCAACTTCGCCACTCTGCCCGATACCGCCAAATGGCTGCTGGCACTGGGCATGCTGATGGGCCGGCTGGAAATTCTGACCGTGGCGGTGCTGTTTATTCCGCGGTTCTGGCGTCATTAAGCCGGACGGGTGCGTCCTGCTCCAGGGCGCGTTCCCGCAGGTGCTCGGGCAGCGGCTTGACCACCTCCACCCCCAGCTCACGAAAGGCCTCGGCCTGGCGCACCAGGTTGCCCCGGCCCTGACTGAGCCGCTTCATGGCCCGCTGGTAGCTGTCGTCGGCGCGGCGCAGCGAAGTGCCCACCGCTTCCATGTCTTCGGTAAACAGCCGCAGTTTTTCATACAACTTGCCCGCCGACTCGGCAATACGCCGGGCGTTCTGGTTCTGCCGCTCCACCCGCCACAGGTTTTCAATGGTGCGCAGCGCCACCAGCAGGTTGGTGGGACTCACCAGCAGAATATTGTGGTCGAGGGCATATTTCACCAGCCCGGGATCGTGCTCGACCGCCACCAGAAAGGCCGGCTCCACCGCCACGAACATCAGCACATAATCCAGGGTGCGCACCCCCTGCAGCTGATGGTAATCCTTGCGCCCCAACTCGCGAATGTGGCCCCGCACCGAGGCCACGTGCTCGCGCAGCGCCTGCTCGCGCCCGGCCTCGCTTTCGCCGTTGAAGTAACGCTCATAGGCGGTCAGCGAGACCTTGGCATCGATGATGATGTCTTTGTCCTGGGGCAGGTGCACAATCACATCGGGCTGGTAGCGCTTGCCGTCGGCATTGCTCAGGCTCTGCTGGGTGCTGTATTCATGACCTTCGCGCAGGCCGGACTCCGACAGCACTCGTGACAGCACCACCTCGCCCCAGTTGCCCTGCTGCTTGCTGTCCCCCTTCAGGGCCCGGGTCAGGGCATGGGTGTCGGCGCTCATCTGCCGGTGCAGCTCGGCCAGCCGTTCGATTTCAAACTTCAGGCTGTGGCGCTGGCGGCTCTCGTCGGCATAGGTTTCCTGCATGTTGCGGCGAAAACCTTCCAGCTGCTCCCGCAGTGGCCCGAGCAGGGCATCCAGGCTGTGCTGGTTCAGCTCGCGCAGATTATGGGTTTTCTGCTCAAAAATGCGCTGGGCCAGGTTTTCGAACTGCTGCTGCAGCCGGGTTTCACTGGCCTCAAACTCGGCCTGCCTTTCCGCCGCCCACTGCCGCTCCTGGCGCAACAGGGTCTCGTACTCCTTGAGCCGGCCGTTCATCTTCAGCACCAGTTGCTGTTGTTGCTCCAGCCGCTGGCGGGTGTCCTGCAGCTCGGCCGTGCGCTCTTCCAGCGCCTGCTGCCAGTGCTGGCCCTGCTGGGCCTGCAATTGCAGACGCCCCCCCATGGTCAGCCGGGTCAGGCCCCAGCCGGCCAGGCCGGACAGCACCGCCAGCCCCAGCGGCCAGTAATGTGTTAACCAGTCGGTCATGCTCACCTCCGCCGCGTGATCAGCGCCAGCACCCGACGGTTAAGCCGCCACCACAACACCACGTAAAGCAGGTAAAGGCACACCAGAATCCACTTGTGATGGTTCACGCCGTTATCAAAATCACTCAGGGGCACGCCCAGCACTTCCACATAGCCGAATACCAGCAGGGGGAACATCAGAAAAACCGACCAGCGCCAGCACAGCACCAGGGCGGAAACCAGCAGGTTGTCATTCACCGGAGTCGTCTCCACTCACCTTGTTGGTATCGAGCTTACCAGTGTCGGCGCGGGAGTTCAGCCCGCCGGCCAGGTGTGCCCGCAGCCGGGTAGAGGGAATGGAGCTGGACGACGACAGGGTAAAGGCGGCCCAGCGGCCGGCCTCGGCCAGGGCATGGTCCATGGCAGCGCCGTTGACCAGAGCGTGGATCAAACCGCCGGCAAAGGCATCGCCGGCGCCGGTGGCGTCCACCACGGTCACCGCCGGCGCCGGCACACGAATGTGCCGGCCGGCGGAAATGGCCTCGGCCCCGCCTTCGCCGTGGGTCAGCACCAGCCATTCCAGGCCGTTTCCGGCAAGGGTCTGCGCATGCGCCCAGGGGTCGGCAACCGCTCCCAGGTCGGTGGCGGAGGCAATCATCACGCGGCAGGGCCGGGCCCAACGCCCGCCGCGAGGGTACTGGCTGACCACCAGGCTGTGTTCGTTCATGCGCTTCATATAGGCGACTACGTCGGCGCCGTCGGTGTTGACATACAGGCAGTCCACCGGCGCGGCCGGCAGTCTGGCGGGCAGCACCGGCGGCCTGGCCTGGCGCAAAATGGTGCGCTCGCCCCGGTCGTCCACCAGCACCAGCAGCTCACCGGTGGTTCCCTCTACCCGCTCGACGTAATCCAGATTGAGCCCCTGGGACGCGGCCTGCTGTACCAGCCAGTCACCGGTCTTGTCCCGGCCCACCCGTGCCGCCAGCAGTACCTTATGCCCGGCCCAGCACAGGCCGATGCCGGTATTGGCTGCGCCACCACCCAGCCGACGTCCGCCATCCCGGTAATGCAGCCGCTGGCCGGCTTCAAGGGGCGCCTCTAGCTGCAACACATGATCGCAGTTGAGATTGGCCAGCAGCACTATGTTCTTTTGAATGGGCTCAGCTTCCGCCATGGTCATCCTCACTTGGCACAAGGGCCGCATCTTAACGCCCGGCTTGCCCCCGGCACCAGCCCCTGTTTGCCTTTGGTTTGATGCAGGTCAAATCAACGGGACTCACAAGGCTACCGATCATCCCGGTGCAACTGCTATGCTGCGGTGGCGGCCGTTCCGGCCGTCAATAACTCAAATACCAACAAGCACGGGACGCTTCAGCCTGCAGTCCGGGATTGTCTGCCCGAAGGCTTACAAGCCACCCTCAACCCGCTCGAGGATGGATATGCAATTTTTCAACAACCTCAGTTTGCGCAACAAGCTGATGGCCATGGTCATTACCCTGTTTATCGGTCTGTTGCTGGTACAGGGCTCGGCCATGAAAAGCCTGCACCAGGAGCTGCTCAACGCCCGCAAGGAAAAGGTGCGCGAGCAGGTGGAAACCACGGTTTCCCTGATCAACCACTTTTACCAACAGCGCCAGCAACTGGGCGACAGCCAAAGCCGGCAACTGGCGCTGGAGGCGGTGCGCGCCCTGCGTTACGGTGACGGCGGCTACATGTGGATCAACGACATGCAGCACCGGCTGGTGATGCACCCGATGAAGCCCGACACGGAAGGCAATGACATGACCCGGGTCACCGACGCCGACGGCAAGCATCACTGGCAGGCCATGGTCACCACGGTCAGCAACCAGGGCGCCGGTTTTGTCGACTACAGCTATATCGGCCCCCAGTTTGACCGCCCCCAGCAAAAGGTGTCGTACGTGCAGGGCTTTGCGCCCTGGGGCTGGGTGATCGGCAGCGGGGTTTACCTCAGCGACATCAATGCCCTGTTCTGGCAGCAGGCGGGCAAGTCGCTGGCCCTGCTGGTGCTGGTGACCCTGCTGGCGCTGACGCTGATCGTCATCATCACCCGCTCGCTCACCTTCTCGGTAACCCGGGTGCAGGAGGTAATCGCCCGCTTTGGCAAGGGGGATCTCGGCGCCCGCACCGGCGCCACCCGCACCGATGAAATCGGCCAGCTGTCCCGGGGTGTGGACGCCATGGGCGATCAGCTGTGCGCCCTGCTGGCCCGGGTGCGCGAGGCCGCCACCCTGCTCGACGGCGAGGCCGAAGGCCTGAGCGTAAAAAGCAGGCAGACCCGCGCCAGCATGCAAAACCAGTTCAACGAGGTGGATCAGGTGGCCACCGCCATGAACGAAATGAATGCCACCGTGCACGAAGTGGCCCGCCACGCCAACGACGCTTCGGCGGCGGCGGAAAAAGCCAACCAGGAAGCCAACATGGGCCATGACGACGTGGTGCGCAGCATCGACAGCATGCAGCAACTGGCCGACTCGGTGAGCGAAGCGGGCCAGGCCATGCAGGAGCTGGAAACCCAGACCCGGCAGATTGACTCTGTGGTGGAGGTGATCCGCAACATCTCCGAACAGACCAACCTGCTGGCGCTCAACGCCGCCATCGAGGCGGCCCGGGCCGGCGAGTCGGGCCGGGGCTTTGCGGTGGTGGCCGACGAGGTGCGCTCGCTGGCCATGCGCACTCAGGAGTCGACCGGCGAAATTCAGCGCATGATCCAGCAGTTGCAGAGCCACGCCGGCACAGTGGCGGAGCACATGAGCAACAGCCAGGAGCAGGCCGCCATCAGCATGGACGTGGTGCGCGCCGCCGGCCGGGATCTGGAGCAGATCCTCAACGAGGTGCAAAGCATCAACGACATGAACGCCCAGATTGCCACCGCCTCGGAAGAGCAGTCGGCAGTGGCGGAAGAGATCAACCGCAACCTGATCAACATTAACGAGGGTGCGCAGGAAGCGCTACAGGTGGCGGATCTGATCTCCGACAGCAGTCAGCGGGTTTACCAGTCTGCCAGTGAGCTGGCCCGGCAGATTGCCCATTTCAGGTTACAGCACGACGAGCCCGGGGCAGTGAAGACCAGGGTCACCGACTCCCGGCTGCAACCCGCTTGATCGACAAGGCCACCCTCGAAGTGGCCTTTTTTATAACCCTGCTTCGTACGCTTAACCGGTAGCGATCGCCATATCGTCGTAACCGGCTTCCAGCCCCCGCGGCAGCGGATGGCGCTGCAGCCAGCGGTGAAAATCATGGCCGATGTGGGTCAGCACGGTTCTCGCCGGTTGCAGTTGCGCGCACAGTGTCATCACCTGATCCAGCCCGTTGTGGTTACGCCCCTCGACACCGGGCCCGAAGCTGCAGTCGATCACCAGCGCCTCCAGCGGCGGCAGTGCCTGCAACAGCACCAGGCTGTGGGCCGGCAGCCCCTTGGTGTCGGTAAGGTAGGCCAGTCGCCGGCCATGATACTCAAACAGGTAACCCAGGGTCGGGCGGGAATGCACCATGTCCAGCGGGGTGATGTGCAGATCATGCAGTTGCCAGGTTTTGTCATGGGCCATTTCCGGCCTAAAATCCAGGCAACCCGGGTACTTCAGCAAATCGGCACAGCCGTCGGGATCGGACGGGCACCACACCGGAATCGGCGCCGCCGGTCCCCAGCGCAGGTGAAACAGCCCCTGCACATGATCCACATGAAAGTGGGTCAGCAACATGCCGGTAAGGCTGCCGGGGGCAAACCGCCGGTGCAGATCCATCAGGCCGGCATCCAGCAGCAACCGGTGCCCGCCCCATTCCAGCAGTGCCGAGCAGGGTGCCCGGCCAAGCTTGGGCTCGGCCAGAGCCTGGCGGCAGTCGGCGCAGTCACAGCCATAAAGGGGCATGCCGCCGGCCGCCCCCGTGCCCAGCAGGGTCAGTCGCATGCCCGCTCTCCCCGCCGGTACTGCTCAAACTGCTGCAGGGTCTGTTGCAGAGAGCCGGAGTTATCCAGCCGCCACACCGAGTCCGGCAACCCCTCATCGTGCGCCCGGGCCCGTGCCAGCCGCAGCCGGATTTCGGCTTCATTTTCCCGGCCCCTGGCCCGCAGCCGCTTTCCCAGGGTCTCGCCGTCCACCGTCACCAGCACCGGCACCAGGCGCTCGCCAAAGCGCTCCCTGGCTTGTGGCAGACAGGCCCGGGAGCCGTTGACCATCACCTCTAGCCCGGACGCCAGCCAGCTGTCCAGTTCGCAGCCCAGGGCATAGCAATGGCCGTTGGCCTGCCAGTCGAGGGCAAACAGGCCCAGCTCCCGGCGCCGCTGAAACTCGGGCAGGGACAGCTCCACATGGTTTTCACCGCCGGCGAAGGCGGCCCGGGTGATATAGCGGTGCGCCACCAGCAACTCGGCCGGCAGCCGCGTCCGCACCAGCTGCAGAAAGCTGTCCTTGCCGGCCCCCGAAGGACCCATCACATAAAACAGTCTGCCGGGCTGACGATTCATGATGTGGCTCCCCTTGTCAGTACGCCAGTGCGCCCCGGCACCAGACCCGGGCCGGATAGATCTGGCCCTCATGCTGCCGGGCCAGCACCAGATCGGCCCGCGTGCCTTCCGCCAGCACGCCGCGATCATCCAGCCCCAGGCTGTGGGCCGGGTTACGGGTGGCCAGCCGTACCGCCTCGGCCAGTTGCAGAGTGTTGCGTTCATCGGCGGCCAGGCGGAATACCGCATCCAGCAGGCTGCCCGGATAATAGTCGGACGACAGCACGTCCAGCACGCCGAGGGCGGCCAGCTCGTGAGCGGCCACGTTGCCGGAATGGGAGCCGCCGCGCACCACATTGGGCGCCCCCATCATCACCATCAGGCCATGCTGGTGGGACGCCTGCGCCGCTTCCACCGTGGTCGGAAACTCGGCCAGCACCATGCCCAGCCGGTGGGACTCCTGCACATGGGCCAGGGTGGCGTCATCGTGGCTGGCCAGGGAAATGCCCCGCTCCCGGCACTGACGGGCAATCTCGCTGCGATTGGGGGTGGACCAGCGCGCCGCCAGCGCCAGCTGATGCTGCTCGTACTCGTCCATCTGCCGGTCATTGAGGCGGTACTTGCCCTGGTAGTACTCCCGGTATTTCACCGGATTAACAAACTGGCGCTGGCCCGGGGAGTGATCCATCAGCGACACCAGCCGCACTTCCGGCAGCCCGGCATAATGCTCAAACAGCGGTACCGTGGTCTCGTGGGGCAGCTCGCAACGCAGGTGCAGCAGGTGCTGGGCCCGGTTCAGGCCGCGGCGCTCACTGTCCACCACGGTATGGATCATGCGATCCAGGTTGTCCCGGCGGGTACCGCCGTCGCGCTCGTCGCCGATGGCCACCGCGTCCAGCACGGTAGTGATGCCGGCCGCCACCACCTGGGCATCGTGGGCGCGCATGGCCGGCAACGCCGGCCAGTTCACCTTGGGCCGCGGGGTAAAATGCTTGTCCAGATTGTCGGTGTGCAGTTCTACCAGGCCGGGCAGCAGCCAGCCACCCTCACCGTCCATGGCGCCGGGCTGCTGACTGGGGCTGTCGGCCATGGCGCGGATCACGCCGTCCTGTACTTCCAGCGATCCGCTGACCACTTCGTTTTCCAGCACCAGATTCACATTGGTAATAATCATGCTCTCACTCCCCTTACTGCATTACCGGCCGGCTGTCGGCGCGGGACTGAATATCATAAAGACGATCGGCCACCTGCTCGCGCACGTCCTCGTCGTGAAAAATGCCGACAATGGCGGCGCCCCGGGCCTTGGCCTCGTGAATAAGCTCCACCACCACCGCCCGGTTGACGGCGTCGAGCGAAGCGGTCGGCTCATCGAGCAGCAGCACCGGGTAGTCGGCGATAAAGCCCCGGGCGATGTTCACCCGCTGCTGCTCGCCGCCGGAAAAGGTGGCCGGCGCCAGCTGCCACAGGTGCTCGGGCACATTGAGCCGGGTCAGCAGGTGCTCGGCCCGGCGCCTGGCCTCGGCCCGCTCGCCGCCCTGCTCGATCATCGGTTGCATCACCACTTCCAGAGCGCTGATGCGGGGGATCACCCGCAAAAACTGGCTGACCCAGCCAATGGTCTGGCGGCGCACGTTCACCAGGGCACGCGGGCTGGCCCGGGTCATGTCCAGCCACTGGCCCTGATGCATCACCTCGATATGGCCGGTATCGGTGAGGTAGTTGCCGTACAGGGTGCGCAGCAGGGTGGACTTGCCGCTGCCGGAGCGGCCGTGCAGCACCACGCATTCTCCCGCCGCCACACTCAGGGACGCGCCGGCCAGCACCGGCAGGCGAATGCCGTTCTGGTTATGCAGCACAAAGGTCTTGTGAACGTCGGAAACTTTCAGTGCAAGGGTCATGACGGCTCCTAGCTTTGCAGTACGGAAGACACGAGTAACTGGGTATAGGGGTGCTGGGGGTCGTCGAGCACCTGATCGGTGAGCCCGGTTTCCACCACCCGGCTCTGTTTCATCACCATCAGCCGGTGCGACAACAGCCGCGCCACCGCCAGATCGTGGGTCACGATGATCACCGCCAGCCCCAGCTCGGACACCAGCCGGCGCAGCAGATCCAGCAAGCGGGCCTGCACCGACACGTCCAGGCCGCCGGTTGGCTCGTCCATGAAGATCAGTCTGGGATGGGTGACCAGGTTGCGGGCGATCTGCAACCGCTGCTGCATGCCGCCGGAAAAGGTCACCGGCAGGTCATCGATGCGATCGGCGGGGATCTCCACATCCTCAAGCCATTGCAGCGCTCGCTCGCGAATGTTGCCGTAATGACGCTGGCCCACCGCCATCAGTCGCTCGCCGATGTTGCCGCCGGCCGATACCCGCGGGCGCAGACCGTCGAGGGGGTGCTGATGCACCACCCCCCAGTCGGTGCGCAGCAGCTGGCGGCGCTGGCTTTCGGCCATCTCATACAGGCTCACCACCTGCGCCAGCTGGCTGCCGGCACCGCCGCGCAGATACAGCACCTCGCCGTCGTCCGGCGCCAGCCGGCCGGAAATGGCCCGCAGCAGGGTGCTCTTGCCGGAGCCGGACTCGCCGACGATGCCCAGCACTTCGCCGGGGTACAGATCAAAGGATACCTCGGCAAAGCCCTTGCCCGGGGCGTACAGTTTGGTCAGGTTGCGTACCGACAGCAGCGCCTGCTCCGGCAGCTGAACGGTGGCCTGTTGCGGTGTCATGTCAGTGTCTCCCGCCATGAATAGGGTGTGTTGGTTCATGCCTGCTGCTCCAGCTGCTGACGGCAATAGTCGGTATCGGAACAAATAAAGACCCGGCTGCCCTGATCGTCGGTCACCACCTCGTCGAGGAAGCTGTCGGTGGCGCCGCAGATATCGCAGGGCTCGTCCCACTGCTGCACTTCAAAGGGATGGTCGTCAAAGTCCAGGCTGGTGACCCGGGTGTAGGGCGGAATGGCGTAGATGCGCTTTTCCCGGCCGGCGCCAAACAGCTGCAGCGCCGGCATCATGTCCATCTTGGGATTGTCGAACTTGGGGATCGGCGACGGATCCATGATGTAACGCTCATTGACCCGCACCGGATAGGCATAGGCGGTGGCAATCTGGCCGTAGCGGGCGATGTCCTCGTACAGCTTGACGTGCATGATGCCGTATTCCTCCAGCGCGTGCATTTTGCGGGTCTCGGTTTCCCGCGGCTCGATAAAGCGCAGCGGCTCGGGAATGGGCACCTGATACACCAGGATCTGACCCGGCTGCAGCGGTGTTTCGGGAATGCGGTGACGGGTCTGGATCAGGCTTGCCTCGGTGGTCACCTCGGTGGTGCTGACATCGGCCACCTTCTCAAAGAAGGCGCGAATGGACACCGCATTGGTGGTGTCGTCGGCACCCTGATCGATCACCTTGAGGGTGTCATCCCGGCCGATCAGCGCCGCGGTCAGCTGCACGCCGCCGGTGCCCCAGCCATAGGGCATGGGCATTTCCCGGCCGCCAAAGGGCACCTGATAACCGGGAATGGCCACCGCCTTGAGCAGCGCCCGCCGGATCATGCGCTTGGTCTGTTCATCCAGGTAGGCGTAGTTGTAGCCCTGGTGCTGAGTGTCGTGCTGGGTGTTCATGCTTGCTCCCCCTGTTCACCGGCATTGGCGCCCTGCGCCTGTTCATGTTCCCTGCGCATGCGGCGCAGCAGCTCCAGCTCGGCCTGGAAATCAACGTAATGGGGCAGCTTGAGGTGCGACACAAAACCCGCCGCCTCCACGTTGTCGGCATGGGCCAGCACAAACTCCTCGTCCTGGGCCGGGCCGGCCACCTGCTCGTCGTATTCCGGGGCCTGCAGCGCCCGGTCCACCAGCGCCATCGACATCGCCTTGCGCTCGCCAAAGCCAAAGGTCAGGCCATAGCCGCGGGTAAAGGCCGGCTTGTGCCGCTTGTCGCCGGTAAAACCGTTAATCATCTGGCACTCGGTCAGCTCGATATCGCCGATCTCGATGGCAAAGCCCAATTCCTCGGGCACCAGCTCCAGCGTCACCTCGCCGGAGCGGATCTCGCCGGCAAAGGGGTGATTGCGGCCATAGCCGCGCTGGGTGGAATAGCCCAGCGCCAGCAAGAAGCCCTCGTCGCCGCGCACCAGCTGCTGCAGCCGGGCGGAGCGCTCGCAGGGAAAGGTCACCGGGGTCATGGTGACATCGGCGGGCTCAGCGCCACCATCACGCTCCGCCACCAGCAACTGCTGCCGCTCCAGCATGGCCGACACCTGCGGGCAGGGCTCGGCCTCGGTCACCACCGGCGCCGGGCCGGGATGCTCGCCCTCGGCCAGCAGGGCAAAGTCCAGCAGGCGGTGGGTGTAGTCATAGGTCGGACCCAGCACCTGGCCACCGGGCAAGTCCTTGTAGGTGGCCGAGATGCGGCGCTCGATGCGCATGCGGGCGGTGTCCACCGGCTCGGTCACCGCCAGCCGCGGCAGCGTGGTGCGGTAGGCCCGCAACAGGAAAATGGCTTCCACCAGATCGCCGCCGGCCTGTTTCACCGCCAGCGCCGCCAGCTCCTTGTCGTAAATACCGCCCTCGGTCATCACCCGGTCCACGGCGCCGGCAAGCTGTTGTTCCACCTGGGCCACGCTGAGTTCGGGCTGATCGGTGTCGCCGCGGCGCTTCTGCGCCTGCAACTGGTGGGCGGCGGCGATGGCTTTCTCGCCCCCCTTGACTGCTACATACATGGGTTACACCTCCACTCGGGTTGAACGGGGAGTCGCAATCAGCTCGCGCTCACAAACGAATATCAGGTCAACACCCAGGGGCGAACGCGGATCCCGCTCGCTCAGCCAGCGCACCAGGGCCGGCGGCAGGCTGCCCAGGCACACGGAACGCTGCCCGGGAATACCGGGCCCCGACAGTACGGCGGCCACGCCGTCGTCCAGTGAGTCGGTTTCCACCACCAGGGTCGCGCCCTGATCCGGGTATTCCTCGGTGCCCGCCGGCAGCGCCGGCAGCACGGTTTCGCAGGCGTGCAGATCCGTCCGGGACAGCACCGCAAAGTCGGCCTGGGCCGGCTCATTCACCAGCGGTGCGCCGACGTGAAAACGCAGATTGTCGAGAACGACCTGATCGGCACTCAGGCTGGGTGACAACCACAACCGGGTATGATGGTCGGCCAGGGTCAGCAACACCTGCACGGCACCGGCGCTCAGGGCGCCAAAGGCATGGGCACGATCCAGTTGCACCCGCGTGCCCGGCTCCGCCATGGCGGTCAGCAGGCGACGAAAGCAGGTCTGACTGTCGTGTACGGCATCGGCAAAGGCCGTGGTAATGGTGGTCATCAGTCTTCTCCCCGCACCATGGTAAAAAAGTCCACCTTGCTGGCCGCCACCTGCCGGCGGCGCAGCTCCTCCTGCTCGGCCCTGTGCGCGGCCAGCGGTACAATCAGCTCCCGGCTCAGCCGCTCGCCGGTCTCGGGGCTCTGCATCAGGCCGTCGATCACTGCGGCCAGCTCGGCATGGGCCTTGTTGCGGCCACGCACATAGCTGTAGCCCAGCGCACCGCCGGCCAGCCTGACCACCGCCCGGGTAATGGTGGTGTCGCCCAGATTGAACTGGCTGCCGGTGGCGCCCATGCGTGCCCGCACCTGGGCCAGGCCCACCTCCGGTGCCCGGATCAGTTCATAGTCGGGCGCCAGGGCCAGCGCCTGCCAGCGGGATTCCAGCTCGCGCCAGGGGGCGCGCGCCAGCACCGACATCCATTGCTTGCGTTGTGCTGTATTCATTCAATGCTCCACGACATACTCGATTAAATCGGCCCGGGCCGAACTGACGGAATACTCCGCAATACGGTTCGAGCCCTTTAACTGGTTCCGGGTTTTGATGCGCATTACCGGAACCGACTTGTTGATTTGCAATAACCGGCATTCTTCACCGGAAGGCATCCTGGCCCCCAGCCGGGTGGACTCCCGTTTTAATTCCAGCGACAGCGCCCGCTTTAAAAAACCGTGTAAGGAGCCCTGCTGAAAATGTTTTACTGCCGGCCACCATTGCGGATCACTCAGGTAGTGATTAATCACACAGCGGGGAATGCCTTCCATGTGCCGCAAGGTCTGCAGGTGAATAATCTTTTGCTCCGGCTCGATGCGTAATTCCCGGGCCAGCTTGTCACTGGCCGCTATCAGCCGGGCGCCGGTTACCCGGCTGCTGGGCAGTGCGCCCTGCTCCAGCAGGCAGCCGGTAAAGTGTGCGCCCTCATGCAGGCGGTACGGTTGAGGCTGGTGCAGCACCATGTTGCCCTTGCCCTGATGACGCTGAACCAGCCCATTGGCCACCAGCTCGTCAATGGCCCGCCTGACCGTATGCCGGTTCACCCCGAAACGTTCCGCCAGCCGGGCTTCCGGCGGCAGATAATCCCCCGGACTGAAATAGTCCCGAATATCCACTTCCAGCTGCCGGCTAATCGTCAGATACACCTTCATTGCATTCCTCCGACCTGTTAAACGCTCTGGTTCCAGGAAATAACGCCCGCACCTTCTTGTTATTCGCCACTTATCTAGACAAGTGGGCGCAAATAAATCAGATGTATTTCTTGCGAATAAACTGGGAAGCGAAATCCAGCAGGCTGACGGTGACAATCACCACGGCCATGATGGCGGCCGTCTGCTCGAACTGAAAACTGCGAATGGCTTCCCACAGCAGCACCCCCACACCACCGGCGCCCACCATGCCCACTACCGTGGCCGAGCGAACATTGGACTCAAACCGATAGAGCGAGTAGGAAATCCACAGCGGCATTACCTGGGGCAGTACGCCATAGATAATTTCTTCCAGCTTACCGGCACCGGTGGCCCGCACCCCCTCGATGGGGCCGGGTTCGATGGCTTCCACCGCCTCGGAAAACAGCTTCGACAGCACCCCTGTGGTATGCACGAACAGCGCCAGCACGCCGGCGAAGGGGCCCAGCCCGACCGCCACCACAAACAACATGGCGAATACCATTTCGTTAATGGCCCGGGCCGCGTCCATCAGCCGGCGCATCGGCTGGCATACCCACTGCGGGAACAGGTTTTCGGCACACAGCAGACCGAATGGCACCGACAGCACAATGGCCAGCAGGGTGCCCCACAGTGCCACCTGCAGGGTGACCAGGGTCTCTTTCAGGTATAGCTGCCAGTGGGTAAAGTCGGGCGGAAAAAAGCCGGCGGCCAGCTCGGCCATGTTGCCCGCGTCCCGCACCAGCAGCGCGGGGTTTATCTCCGCGCCCTGCCAGGCCCAGGCCAGCACCAGGGCCAGCAGCATCCATTTCACCCATTGCCACAGGCGCAAGGCCGGGCCGGGCTGAGTCACAACGTCTGTATTCATTGTTATCGTCTCCGATAACCGAGAAAGGCCGGCCGGACCGGCCTTTCACCGGTCGTTAGTTGCTCATGGCCGCCAGGGCGGACATCTGCCGGCTCAACGCCGCCAGCTGCATTTCCACCTGAGCGATGTCGGCGGCATCGGCCTGGTCGTTTTCCATCACCTTCAGCTCCTTGAACAGCTCCAGCTGACGAATGGGCAGCAGTTGCAGGTCGCTGGAGGGCTTGAATCCCTTCCAGTCCAGCGCCGCCAGGATGTTCCGCTGCGCGGGAGTGGCGGACTGGCCGTAATTCATAAAGAAGTCGTACACCGCCTGCTTGGTGGCTTCCGGCAGGCTCTTGCGCCACACGATGGGGTCGGCGGGGATCAGCGGGGATTTCCACAGCACCTTGATGTTCTTGGCTTTTTCCGGCTCCCGTGCGCTAAAGCGCTCCAGGCTTTCGGTGTTGTTGGTGGCCACGTCCACCTGCTTGTTGAGCACGGCGAACACATTGACCTCGTGGCTGGAATTCAGGGTGCGCTTGAACTCCTGGGGAGAAACGTCGTTCTGGGCAAACACATAGTAGGACGGCACCAGAAAGCCGGAGGTGGAGTTGGGATCGCCGTTGCCGAACACCAGCTCCTTGCGTTGCGCCAGCACGTCGTCCACCGAGGTGAGCGGGCTGTCCTGGTGGGCGATCAACAGGCTCCAGTAACCGGGCTGACCGTCGGCACGCACGGTCTGGGCGAAGATTTCGCCGCCGGCGCGGTCCACCGCCTCCATGGCCGATTTGTTGCCGAGCCAGGCGATGTCGACCTTGTCAAAGCGCATGCCCTGAATGATGCCGGCGTAATCGGGGGCAAAGAAGGCTTCAACCTCGACCCCCAGCTGCTTTTCCATATCGGCCAGAAAGGGCTCCCAGCTCTGCTTGAGGTTCTGCTGGGACTCGGTAGAGATAATGCCGAAGTGCAGGGTCTTCAGTGCGGCGTCATCCGCCTGTACCGGTGCGGCCACGGCGGCACTCAGCAGGGCGGCTCCGCCCACGAGTTTTTTCAGGGTATGCATCATGACGGTTGTCCTTGAATTGAACCGGTTACAAAGGAAAGTGCAGAAGCCCGGGAGCCGGCGTCTGCCGCTCCCGCCACAGAAGAAAGCGGTCGTGAACGGGCGTAGAGGGCGGTCAGGGCCTCGGAGGTAATGGCATCCGCCGCGCCCTGATAAAAAATTTCCCCTTCCCGCAGGGCCACCAGCTGCTGGCAGTATTTCAGCGCGTAATCCACCTGGTGCAGGGTGACCACCACCGGAATGCCTTCACGTTCGTTGATGTCGCGCAGCAGTTCCATCACGGTGCGGGCCGACTCGGGATCGAGTGAGGCAATGGGTTCATCGGCAAAAATAATGCGCGCCTGCTGCATCAGCGAGCGGGCAATGGCCACCCGCTGTTGCTGGCCGCCGGACAGGGTGGACACCCGCTGCCCGGCAAAGGCCGCCATGCCCACCCGCTCCAGGGCCTGCATCGCCTGCCGGCGCTGTTCGGCGGTGAAGCGGCCGGTCAGGGTGCGCCAGCGGGCAGTGCTGCCCAGGGCGCCGATCAGCACGTTGGTCAACACGCTAAGACGGTTGACCAGGTTGAACTGCTGAAAGATGTAGCCGGCCCGGGCGCGGCAGCAGCGCACGCCGGACGCCGCCCGGCCCCGGGCCTGCACCAGTTCGCCCATGACGCGGATTTCGGTGCCGTCCTTCTTGTCGGACAGCGCCAGCCCGCTCAGGTGGCGCAGCAGGGTGGATTTACCCGAGCCGGAAGGGCCCAGCAGCGCGGTGATCCCGGCGTGGGCGATGTCCAGGCTGATGTTTTTCAGCGCTTTCTTGTTGTCGAAGGTCTTGCTCAGACACCTGACTTCAATGATGTTGTTGTTCATTGCCAGCGGCCTCACGTTGAATACGTGGGCCATGGTGCTGAGCCAAGATGACGCTTTTATTGAGGAATTAAGTCAGCCAAATGGCAGCGGAACACTGGTGCATTCTCCAAAACAAGCACAAGTCACTGTTATTAAAGAGTTTATAAATTTAACCCCAAACAGGAGGGGGACTTGTCTAGCCGCAGCCTTCAAAAAAGCTTCACCCGTTTTCCCCTGCGGACGGCGGCCAGAAACGGCGAAGCCGCCTCAAGGGCGGCTTCGCATCGGGGGCGGGCAGGTATCCGTCAGGCTTGCAACACCCTGTCCAGGGCGGCTTCAAAGGTAGCCACGGTACGATCCACGTCCTTCAGTTTGTCGAGACCGAACAGACCCAGACGGAAGGTCTGGAAATCGGCGGGCTCGTCGCAGGCCAGGGGCACACCGGCTGCGATCTGCAGACCCTCGGCGGCAAACTTGCTGCCGCTCTTGATGCCGGCGTCGTCGGTGTAGCACACCACCACGCCCGGCGCAGCAAAGCCGTCGGCGGCTACACTCTTGATGCCTCGTGCGGCCAGCACGGCGCGGATGCGATCGCCCAGCTCTTGCTGACGCTGTTTCATCACCGCAAAGCCCATTGCCTCGCTTTCGATAATGGTATCGCGGAACGCGGTAAGGGCGTCGGTGGGCATGGTGGCGTGGTAGGCATGGCCGCCCTGCTCGTAGGTTTCCATGATCTGCAGCCACTTTTTCAGATCCATGGCAAAGCTGCTGCTCTGGGTACCGTCGATACGCTCCCGGGCCAGCTTGCTCAGCATCACCAGACCACAGCAGGGCGAGCTGCTCCAGCCCTTTTGCGGCGCGCTCAGCAAAATGTCGACACCGCAGGCGTCCATGTCCACCCAGATGGTGCCGGAGGCGATGCAGTCGATCACCAGCAACCCACCCACCTCGTGCACGGCATCGGCCATGGCACGAATGTAGTCGTCGGGCAGCATCATGCCGGCAGCGGTTTCCACGTGGGCGGCAAACACCAGATCGGGTTTCTGCTCGCGAATGGTGGCCACCACCTCCTCGATGGGCGCCGGCGCCATGGCGGCCTGCGGGCCCTGCTCTATGGCGCGGGCCTTGAGCACGGTTTCGGATGCCGGAATGCTGCCGGCTTCAAAGATCTGGCTCCAGCGATAGCTGAACCAGCCGTTGCGCACCACCAGGCAGTGCTTGCCGGTAGCAAACTGGCGAGCCACGGCCTCCATGCCAAAGGTGCCGCTGCCGGGCACGATCACCGCCGAATGGGCGTGATAGAGCGTTTTCAGGCTGGCGGAGATGTCCTTCATGACCTGCTGAAAGCGCGCCGACATATGGTTGAGCGCCCGGTCGGTGTACACCACCGAATATTCCAGCAGGCCATCGGGGTCGATATTGGGCAGCAATCCGGACATAATCACCTCTAGATAAAGTAACTGGTTCTGAAAACAGGGCCGCAAGCGCACCACCGGCACCGACTCAAGAATGACATAGCTCCCCCGGCGGGGCCAGGCCTCCTGACAGGGTGAGTACACACAGATACGCGGCAGGCAATACGGTTTGAAAGCAATAATGATGCCCAATCTTTTGAGAAACAGCAAAAAAACCATCACCCAAACTACGAATTAAGCAAAAGTGTAAGATTTAAAACTATTTTTAAACTTACAACCAAACTAAACCACCATTAAAGAGAACGTTCATGAGCGAAACATTCAGCCTGGAAGGCAACGACTTTATTCCTCTGTGCAACCTGCTGAAGGTGCTGGGCTGGTGCGACTCGGGCGCCATGGCCAAGGCGGTGATCGACGAAGGCGCCGTGACCGTGAACGGCCAGGTGGAAGTACGCAAGCGCTGCAAGATAGTGGCGGGCCAGGTTGTTCATTTCAACGGCCAGACGGTGACCGTCAGCGAATAAAGCAAAAAGGGGCCAAACGGCCCCTTTGGTTTTTCATGTGCAGAAAAACAAAAAAGCCTCGCATTGCTGCGAGGCTTTTTTGAGAATCTGGTCGGCATGAGAGGATTCGAACCTCCGACCCCTTCGTCCCGAACGAAGTGCGCTACCAGGCTGCGCTACATGCCGTTAACGGGGCGAGAATTTACAGAAACGCCGCCCCCCTTGCAAGCCCTTTTTCATCCAAAATCCGCTTTTGGACCCAATAACCGCATGGTCCAGTCATCCACCCGGCCGGCGGCCAGATAATCCGCCGCTTTTTTGCGCCAGTTGGCGGATAATTGCTCGGTGGCGGCCAGTTCACGCAAGCCGTCGGCATCGAAGCCACGGTTGAACACTATATCGCCGGCCCGCTTTACCGGCATGGCAGGACAGGGCCGCGCCATCAGCACCAGGGAAGCAGGGGAAGCCACCCTGCCTTCTTCTAGCACCCGCAACAACCAGCCGGTGCGGCCGTTGGCCTGCATCAGTACCGAGAAAAAGTCGTGACCGAAACGGGCATTGAGCTTGTGGCAGGGCGAGCGTGGCTGGCTGATCTGCACCAGGGCCTCGCCCAGCCGGTATATGTCACCAATGCAGGCGGTGTCTTCAGCCAGCCCGGTGCCGGACAGGTTTTCTCCAAAGGCACCGGGCACCAGCAACTCGCAGCGCCCGCTCAGCCCCATGCCTGCAAACCACTGCCGCCACACCGGATAATGCTCGGCCGGATAATAGTGCAGCGCCCGCTCCGGGCCGCCGTGAAAACGGGTTGAAACCTGCACATCCCCTTCCAGTCCGTTGACACCGCAAAACAGGGCGGCGTCGACCGGTCGTTTGTCGATGGCACTGTCAATGCCCGGCGCCAGCGACCTGGCCTTGCCGGTAAGAAGCGTAACCTGCATCGTCATTCCTTTGGTGAAAATACCTTCACATAGAAACATCATTTATCCTGCCGGGCAAGGCATTCCCGCGCCGATCGGGCATCAGGCTTGAAAAAGCCCGCCAGCAGGCCCAATACTCCTTACAACCCCACCGGCAAACGGAGCCGCCCCTTTCATGAAAATCGCCTTTTTCAGCGCTCGTCCCTATATGCAGGCGCCCTTTGTTGCACAAAACCGCCATCACGGCTTTGACATTACCTGGCTCGACGCCGGCCTGAACGCCGACACCGCGGTGCTGGGGCGGGGGTTTGACGCCGTGTGCGTGTTCGTTAACGATCACCTGGATGCGGGCGTGATCCGTACCCTGGCCAAGGGCGGCGTCAAATGCATTGCCCTGCGCTGCGCCGGCTACAACAATGTTGACTTGCAGGCCGCCGCCGCGGCCGGTGTGGCGGTGGTGCGGGTGCCCGCCTACTCCCCCGAGGCGGTGGCCGAGCACACGGTGGGCCTGATGCTCACCCTCAACCGCCATATTCACAAGGCCTATCAACGCACCCGGGACGCCAATTTCTCCCTCAATGGCATGGTCGGCTTCAATATGCACGGCAAAACCGCCGGCATTATCGGCGCCGGCAAAATCGGCCTGGCCACCCTGCGCATTCTCAAGGGCCTGGGCATGACCCTGCTGGTGCACGACCCGGTGCAGGATGAGGCCGTGCTGGCGCTGGGTGCCCAATACGTGCCACTGGCGCGGCTGTTTGCCGAGTCGGACGTGATCAGCCTGCACTGCCCGCTCACTCCCGACAATCATCACCTGCTCAACCGGCACAGCTTTGCGCAAATGAAGGACGGGGTGATGATCATCAACACCAGCCGGGGCGGCCTGCTCAACGCACGGGACGCGATTGAGGCCATCAACAGTGGTAAAATCGGCCACCTAGGGCTGGATGTATACGAAGAGGAAGAGCACCTGTTCTTTGAAGACAAGTCCTGCGAGATCATTCAGGACGATACCTTTCACTTGCTTTCAGCCTACCCCAACGTCATTCTCACCGGTCACCAGGCCTTTTTAACGAATGAAGCTCTGTCCGCCATCGCTCAGGTCACCCTCGACAACCTGCAATGCCTGGCCGATGGCCGGCCCTGCGATAACAAGATCAACTAAGGAGCACTCAATGAAACTCGCCCTTGCCGCCACCACCGCCCTGCTGCTCACCGCCTGCAGCGGCGGCCTGAAAGTGGTTGAATCGGATCTGCAGCATCACCACTGGAAGCTGGCCGCCGTCGACGGCGTGGCCGTGAATGCCGATATTCAGTCGGAGCTGGAAATTGGCGAGCACTTCTCCATCAACGGCCAGGCGGGCTGTAACCGCTTCTTTGGCAAGGCCAGCCTGGAGCGGGGCGTACTCAGGGCCGAGCCCCTGGCAAGCACTCAAATGGCCTGTGCGCCGGACGCCCAGAAAGTGGAAACCGCCGTGCTCAACACCCTCACCAGGGGCGCCGTAGTCAGCCACGACGGCAAGCAGCTGGAGCTGAAGGGCGAGCAACACACCCTGACCTATGAACTGGCCGACTGGATGCAGTGATGAGCGAACATTACCTTGTGTGCCCGGCCTGTCAGGCCCGTAACCGGGTGCCAACCGAGCGCCTGCAACAGGGCCCCAAATGCGGCAAATGCAAGGCGGCACTGACCCCCGCCACGGCCCTGGAGCTGGACGGCTCCCGGCTTGACCGGCTGCTTGCCAACGAAAGCCTGCCGCTCGTCATCGACTTCTGGGCGCCCTGGTGCGGCCCCTGCAAGATGATGGCGCCGGTGTTTGAGGCCGCCGCCGGCGAGCTCGCCGGCCGGCTGCGGCTGGCCAAGCTCAATACCGAGGCACATCAGCAGGCGGCAGCACGTTTTGGCATTCGCTCCATTCCCACCCTGATCGCCTTTAAGGACGGAAAGGAAATCGCCCGCCAGTCCGGCGCCCTGCCGGCCGGCCAGCTGGCGCAGTGGTTACGTCAGTTTTACTGATAGTAACCCCTGCCATTAATGTTGGAGCACTGGCATATCGTCCGTGCTCCGAATAACTCCCATTCATATTTTTTGAACAGCCGGCTCGAATATTCCCGCTATATGCTCGAAATCACCCCGCCATAATGACTCATGTGGTTATTGTGACAGGAGCATTCCATGGGCAAGCTGATCGACGGCGTCTGGCACGACGTCTGGTACGACACCGACAAGAACGAGGGCCGATTTGAGCGCAGTGAGAGCCGGTTCAGACACTGGCTCACCGCGAACGGCGACCCCGGCCCCAGCGGTGAGGGCGGCTTTGCCGCCGAGCCGGGCCGCTATCATCTTTATGTGTCTCTGGCCTGCCCCTGGGCTCACCGCACCCTGCTCCTGCGCCGGCTGAAGGGGCTGGAAGATGCCGTCACGGTGTCGGTGGTGCACCCGTTAATGCAGGAGCACGGCTGGACCTTTGCCGCCGACTTCGACGGCGCCACCGGCGATCGGCTTTACGGCCACCAGTACCTGCACCAGCTTTACACTCGCGCCGAACCGCGCTATTCGGGCCGGGTGACCGTGCCCCTGCTGTGGGACAAGCAGCGCCAGACCATTGTCAGCAACGAGTCGGCAGACATTATTCGCATGTTCAACAGCGCCTTTGATGCCGTGGGCGCCGCCGAAGGAGACTACTATCCCGACGAGCTCAGGAATGACATCGACGCCCTGAACCGGGTCATTTATGACAAGGTGAACAACGGCGTATACAAGGCCGGTTTCGCCACCGCCCAGGCCGCCTACGACGAGGCCATCGAGCCGCTGTTTGCCACCCTGGACGAACTGGAGCAGCGCCTGGGCCGCCAGCGCTGGCTGCTGGGTGACCGGCTGACCGAGGCGGACATTCGGCTGTGGACCACCCTGGCCCGCTTTGATGCGGTGTATCACACCCACTTCAAGTGCGATCGCCGCCGTATCTCTGATTATCCCAACCTGTATGGCTTTTTACGCGATCTTTACCAGCAACCCGGCGTGGCCGGCACGCTGAACATGGCGCACATTCGCCATCACTATTTTCGCAGCCACACCACCCTCAACCCGAGTGGCATCATCTCCGTAGGGCCGCAGCAGGACTGGTGGCAGGCCCACGACCGGGACACCCGCTTTTAGTAAGGAGCCGCATTATGAGCGCACGAACCATTACCGAAACTTACCCGGCCCTGGACACACAGGACGGTGCCGGCGTGCGCCTGCGCCGGGTGCTCGGCCAGCACCCCGGCCAACGCATGGATCCCTTTCTGATGATGGATCACTTCGCCTCGGATGAGGCCGCCGACTACCTGGCCGGCTTTCCCGATCATCCACACCGGGGCTTTGAAACCATCACCTACATGCTCGACGGTCACATGCTGCACCGGGATCACATGGGCAACGAAGGCCATCTGCACCCCGGCGACGTGCAGTGGATGACCGCCGGCCGGGGGGTAATCCATTCGGAAATGCCCCAGCAGGAAGCCGGTCGCATGCAGGGCTTTCAGATCTGGCTGAACCTGCCGGCGGCGCTCAAGATGCAGCCGGCCCGCTATCAGGACATTGCCGCCGCGCAACTGCCCCGCATTCCCCTTGCAGAAGGCGGCGAACTGGTGCTGCTGGCAGGAAAACTGACCCTGGCCGGCACCACCTGGCAAGGCCCCATCCACAGCGAGCATACTCGGCCGCTGATCGCCGATATTCGCCTCGCCGCCGGCGAACGGCTGAACCTGCCCTTGGCAAAGGCGCTCAGCGCCCTGCTGTATTCGTTTGAGGGCGAAGTCGGTGTCGGTGAGCAGTTACTGCCGCAAAAGCAAAGTGCCCTGCTGGGTGCCGGCGACACCCTGGCACTCAAGGCCGGCGCCAACGGTGGCCGGCTGCTGTTGCTGGCAGGCCGGCCACTTAATGAGCCAGTGGCGCAATACGGGCCCTTTGTGATGAACACACAGGCGGAAATCGAGCAGGCGATCATGGATTACCGGGCCGGCAAACTGGTATAAAAGGCATTTTCAGTCAGCAGGAAATCATCATGGATGCGCTTGAGCAGCAACGCCT
The DNA here is from genome assembly GCF_030849025.1 of Oceanimonas pelagia. Classification (NCBI taxonomy): domain Bacteria; kingdom Pseudomonadati; phylum Pseudomonadota; class Gammaproteobacteria; order Aeromonadales; family Aeromonadaceae; genus Oceanimonas; species Oceanimonas pelagia. Next base: position 129,416 of record NZ_CP118224.1, on the reverse strand, counting down.
GAAACGTATTCTTTCCGACACTCGCAATATCGCCCTGGTGGGGGCATCCAACCGACCCGAGCGGGCCAGCTATCAGGTGATGGAATACCTGCAGCAGCAGGGTTACCGGGTATATCCGGTCAATCCTCAGCTGGCCGGCGCCGTGATCCTGGGGGAGACCTGCGTCTCGGGTCTGGAAGACCTGGATCAACCGGTGCAGCTGGTTAATGTGTTCCGCAGGGGCGAGTTTGCCGCCGACATTGCCCTGGATGCCATTGAGCACGAGGCACTGTGCCTGTGGTTGCAGGAAGGCGTGATCAGCCAGGCCGCCGCGGAAGCCGCCGCCGAGGCCGAGCTGGAATACGTGGAAGATTGCTGCATCAAGGTAGCCCACCGGGCGCTGCTGGGGTGATGCAAAAGGGGCCTGCCGGCCCCTTTTGTGATTAGTGGTGGTGATGGCCTTTATCGCTGGCCTTTTTCACCGGCTGGGGAGCTCTGGCATCCACCGAAATCTCCACCTGCACCTCACCGGCCTGCTCAAACTGCAGGGTCAGCGGAAAACGCTCGCCCAGCTGGGGCGCCTGTTTCAGCCCCATCAGCATCAGGTGATGACCGCCCGGCGCCAGGGTTACCGCTTCCCCCGCCGGCACCGGCAGGTTGTCGAGCTGGCGCATTTTCATCATGTCGCCGTCCATCACATGAGTATGTATTTCCACCCGCTCGGCCAGGGGCGTGCTGGCCCCCAGCAGCACATCACCGGCCTGGCCGTGGTTGTTGATCACCAGATAGGCGCTGCCGTTCACCGCCATGGGCGGAACCGGACGACTCCAGGGGTGCTCAATATGCAATCCACCCTGTTCATATTCGTGGGCCAGGGCGCCGGTGGCGCCGAGCAGCAACAGGGAAGCGACGGCATTACGCAGCATCTTCATGAACTTACTCCTGAAAACAAAAAGACAGCGCCCGGATCCGGGCAGCCGGAAACGTCATCACAAAGCGCCATGTTAACACGATAAAAACGCCGGAAGTGCGTTGAAATAATGCACTTCCGGCTTACGGCGCGTGATGACAGGGCGCTGATTATAATGCTGCGGTTTCGGCGCTCACTGTGCTCTCCGGCTCACCTTCTCCCTCATCGGCACGCCGGCCCAGCAGGCGCAGACCGGCGGCCATGGCCAGGGTGCAGATGATAATGCCCAGCCACCAGGGCATGCCGTAGGCCACCGGCACCACACCAAACAGGGTGGCGATTACCCCCACAAACAGCGCATAGGGCAACTGGGTGCGCACATGCTCCACCAGGCCACAGCCCGAGGCCATGGCGGCCAGCAGGGTGGTCTCGGCCAGGGGCGAACAATGATCTCCCCACACCGCGCCGGCCAGCACCGCCGCCACCGAGGCATAGAACAGGTGCATGGCGTCCGGGTCGCCGGCCAGGCCATGGTGCTGCAGCACCGCCCAGGCCAGGGGCACCACCAGGGGCATCATAATGCCCATGACGCCCCAGGACGAGCCGGTGGCAAAGGCGGTAAAGGCCGACAGCACAAACACGCTCACCGGAATCAGCTCCGGCTGCAGGCTGTCGCTGAGCACGCTCACCAGGTAGTCGCTGGTGTTCAGGGTCTCATTCACCGACGACAGCGCCCAGGCCATCATCAGAATGGTGATGGGCAGCAGCATCGACTTCACGCCTTCAAACCAGTAATGGGCGGCCTCGTCCATGCTCAGCAGGCCCTGAATGCGGGTCATCACCAGCGCCACCAGGGTACTGAGCAGCGAGCCCCACATCATGGCGGTAAAAGAGTCGCTGTTGCCAAACACGTCGCGCAGGCCGGCCTCGGCGGGAAAGCCCAGCTCGCTCATGCCGGTGTACCAGATGCCGCCAAGGGTGGTGAGCACCAGCACCGTCATGGGAATAATGGCGTTCAGCGCGCGGTGAGGAATGCCCGGCTTGGCGTCGATGCTGGCTTCCTCGGCAATGGCTTCCCGGTCGGTCAGTTCATCGTCCGCCTCTGCTTGCTGGCGAACCGCCCGCTGCTCGGCCCTGAGCATGGGGCCAAAGTCCCGGCCGCTGAGGCTGATCATAAACACGAACACCAGCGCCAGAATGGGATAAAAGCTGTAGCTGATGGAGGCCATAAACACCCCGTAAGCGGAGCCGTCAAAGCCGTCCACCAGCCCGAGGGCCTCGTCAATCAGCCCTACCTGAAAACCGATCCAGGTAGTCACCAGCAAAATGGCCGATACCGGGGCGGCGGTGGAGTCCACCAGATAGGCCAGCTTTTCCCGGGAGATGCGCAGCCGGTCGGTAATGTTGCGCATGGTATTGCCGACAATCAGCGCATTGGCGTAGTCGTCAAAGAAAATGGCGGTACCCAGCAGCCCCGTGGTGGTCTGGGCGCTGCGCCGGCCGCGCACAAAGCGGGTAATGTGCCGGGCAATGCCCACGGTGCCGCCGTTGCGGGAAATAATGCCCACCATGCCGCCGATCAGCAGGCAGAACAGCACCACCGACATATGCTCGGCGTCGCTGGCGGCGGCCAGCACGTGCACATTCACCGAGTCGAGTACACTGCTGAGCAGCTTGTCGCCGGCCAGACCATAACCCAGCCAGCCGCCACAGCAGATGGCCACGAACAGCGCCAGTATCACCTGCCGGAACGCCAACGCCAGCACGATGGCCAGCAGCGCCGGCACCACCGACAGCCAGGCGGCAATGGCCGAGCTGGCCGCTTCGGCCAGCACCATGCCGGCCTCGCTCTGCAGGCTGAGCGTCAGGCTGTCGGCCTGAGTCACCAGCGCTATGGTCGCTTCGCCGTTCTCAAGCGTCACCGGCTGGCGGTTGTCTTCCTGCACCAGCCACAGCGGCCCGGTGCCGGTGACCGTTACTTCAAAGGGAATGCCCTTCAGCACCAGGGCCGGGGCATCAAGGGTGGGGCCATCGGCCCGGGCCAGCCCGGGCAGCAGTAAAACAAGGGTCAGCAGCGGCAACAGCCAGCGGCGCATGTTACATCCTTCCATGGGACTTTCTCCTGTCAGACCGAACGCAGATACCAGTCATACTCCTGAGAGCTGACGTGGCGCATAAACAATTGCCGTTCGCCGTAGCGGTTGGCGTGATACACCCGGCAGAACTCCTGGCCCAGGTATTCCGGCAGGATCTCGTTTTGCTGCCACTGATCCAGCGCCTGGATCCAGCTGTTGGGCAGGCTGGGCGGGTGGCTGGCGTAGGCGTTACCGGAGACGGGCTCGGGAACATCAAGCCGGTGGGTCAGGCCATAATGAATGCCGGCCAGTATGCTGGCCACCAGCAGATAGGGGTTGGCATCGGCGCCGGCCACGCGGTGTTCCAGCCGGCGGGCGGCGGGGTTGCCACCGGGAATGCGCACCGCCACGGTGCGGTTGTCGGCGCCCCAGGTCTGACTCATGGGCACGTAAAAGCCGGGCTGAAAGCGGCGGTAGCTGTTGGCGTTGGGCGCAAACACCACCATGGACTCGGGCATCAGCGCCAGCACCCCGGCCACCGCCTGTTGCAGCAGCTCGTTGCCCAGCGGGCTGTCGTCCCGGCTGCAGAAACGGTTATTGCCCTCGCTGTCGATCAGGCTCACATGAATATGAGTGCCGCTGCCCGCCTCCTGGTTGTAGGGCTTGGCCATAAAGGTGGCTTCCATGCTGTGGCGGGCCGCCACCCCTTTAATCAGCCGCTTGAGCAGCACCGCCTCGTCGCAGGCCTGCATGGCATCGGGTCTGTGCTTGAGGTTGATCTCGAACTGGCCCGGGGCGCACTCGGCAATGGCGGTGTCCACCGGCAGGTTCTGAGTCATGGCCGCCTGCTGAATGCTCTCAAGGAAATCGCAGTAGTCATCGAGATCCGACAGCGAATACACCTGACACTGACGATCCCGCTTGCCGCTGACCGGCGACACCGGCGGCTGCAACTGATGCTCGTCGTCCCGATCCCGGTCGATCACATAAAACTCGGTTTCCACCGCCACCACCGGCGTCAGCCCCAGATCGGAGAAACGATCCAGCACCCGCTGCAGCACATGGCGGGGATCGTACACAAAGGGGCTGTGATCATTTTCATACATGCTCATCAGCAGCTGGGCGCAGGGCCTGTCCTGCCAGGGCACCCGGCTCAGGGTGCCGGGCACCGGAAAGCACAACCGGTCGCCCTCGCCCTGATCCAGCCCCAGGCCGGTTTCCTCAATGGTGTTACCGTTAATGTCGAGGGCAAACAGCGAGGCCGGCAGGCAGACCCCCTCTTCATAGGCCTTGAGCAGACTGTCCCGGGGAATGCGCTTGCCGCGGATCACCCCGTTGATGTCACCGATCATCAGATCGATGGAATTGATATCCGGGTTTCGCTCCAGAAACTCCCGGGCCTCTTGCATGCCCCTGTCACTCATGGTGACCTCCATGTTGTTTTTTAATAACCATCCAGAATGCCATTTGTTATAGGATAATGAACAACACAAGACAATCGCTCGAGCACTACAAAAGTTAACGCATTGTAAAAAAGAGTTAACCTCGTCACATTATTTAAACCAATGTTCGCTTTTAAAGCCGTCATTCACTGGATTTTGTGTGATTGCCGTGCTTCCATGCCGCTATGGATTCGGCACACAGGGCCGTTAAATATATAAACCACATGGTTTGAGCAGGTGACACAATGGAAAGAATAATGCACAAGCCTCTGATCGGCGTGACCGCCTGTCAGCGACAGATTGAAGGGCATCATTGCCATATGGTGGTGAACAAGTACGTGGACGCCCTGCGCCACTCCGCCAACGTGGAGGTGGTGGTGCTACCGGCCCTGGCCGAAGGTCTGAATGAAGGGATCCTTGAGCGCCTCGACGGTCTCTGCCTCACCGGCAGCTACAGCAATGTGGATCCGCGTCATTACGCCGCCGATCAGGATCACCCCGACTGCCGGCTGGATCCGGATCGGGACGGATCCGCACTGTCGCTGATCCGGGCCGCCCGTCGGCTCAAGCTGCCGCTGCTCGGCATTTGCCGCGGTCTGCAGGAAATGAACGTGGCCTGGGGCGGCAGCCTGCGCCAGCCACTGCAGGCGCTGCCCGGCCTGATGGATCACCGCGAGCCGGACACTGGCGGGGTGAACTCTCATTACGAACCGGCCCACGCCCTCAGCCTGAACCCGGACGGCATGCTGTACCGGCTGACCGGCGAGCTGAACTTCGAGGTGAACTCGCTGCACCAGCAGGGCATCGACCGCCTGGGCGAGGGCCTGCTGGCCGAGGCGCTGGCGCCGGACGGCCTGGTGGAAGCCATCAGCGACCCCACCCTGCCCTTTGCCCTGGGCGTGCAGTGGCACCCGGAATGGCGCACCGATGAACATCCGCTCTACGCCGCCATCTTTACCGCCTTTGGCACCGCCTGCGCCCACTACCGGGACACCATCAAGGCTTAAAAAGGCTCATTCAAACAAGAGGGGATAGGCCGTTGCCGAAGCCAACCGTCGATGGCAGGGATGCCATCGTCGAGCATACATGGAAGTACTTGCTGCGTGTTGGTGTGGCAATGGTCTGTACCCGAGATAGTCACATGAAGAAAAAGGACACCATCATGCATCAGTACAACACTCAAGAATTGCGCCAGCAGGACGGCCAGCACCACCTGCACCCCTTTACCGACACCAGGGAGCTGGGCAGCAACAGCCGCATCATCACCGGCGCCGAGGGCATCTATATTCACGATTCGGAAGGCAACCGCATTCTCGATGCCATGGCCGGCCTGTGGTGCGTGAACCTGGGCTATGGCCGCCAGGAGCTGGTGGAGGCCGCCACCGCCCAGATGACCGAGTTGCCCTACTACAACAACTTCTTCAAGACCGCCCATCCGCCGGCGATCAAACTGGCCAAAAAGCTCACCGAGCTGGCCCCGGAGCACATCAATCATGTGTTCTTTACCGGCTCCGGCTCCGAGTCCAACGACACGGTCGTGCGCATGGTGCGCCGCTACTGGCAGCTCAAGGGCCAGCCGGAAAAAACCGTGATCATAGGCCGGCGCAACGGCTACCACGGATCCACCGTGGCCGGCGCCAGCCTGGGCGGCATGGCCCCCATGCACGAGCAGGGCGGCCCCATGCTGCCAGACGTGGAGCACATCGCCCAACCCTACTGGTTTGGCGAAGGCCGGGAAATGAGCCCGGAAGAGTTCGGCCTGCTGGCGGCGCGCTCCCTGGAGCAGAAAATCAAGGAGCTGGGGGTGAACCGGGTGGCGGCCTTTATCGCCGAGCCGGTGCAGGGTGCCGGCGGCGTGATCATTCCGCCCGAGAGCTACTGGCCCGAAATTCAGCGCATCTGCGACCACTACGGCATTCTGCTGATCGCCGACGAGGTGATCTGCGGCTTTGGCCGGCTGGGGCAGTGGTTTGGCAGCCAGCACTTCAATATCAAGCCCGATCTGATGCCCGTCGCCAAGGGCCTGTCTTCCGGCTACCTGCCCATCGGCGGCGTGCTGGTGGGAGACCGGGTGGCCGACACCCTGATCGAGCAGGGCGGCGAGTTCTACCACGGCTTTACCTACTCCGGTCACCCGGCCTGCGCTGCCGTGGCCCTGCGCAACCTGGAGCTGATGGAAGAAGAGAATGTACTGGAGCATGTGCGTGAAGAAGCCGCGCCCTACTTTGCCGAGCGCTGGGCCAGCCTGGCGGATCACCCGCTGGTGGGCGAGACCCGCAGCCTGGGGCTGCTGGGCGCGCTTGAGCTGGTGGCCGACAAGACCACCCTGGCCCGCTTTGAGCCAGGCATCGGCGGCCGTTGCCGGGACAACTGTTTTAACACCGGCATAGTAATGCGCTCCGTGGGCGAAACCATGGTGGTGTCGCCGCCCCTGGTGATCACCAGGGCCGAAATTGACGAGCTGGTGCGTCTGGCCCGGGAAAGCCTGGACGCCACCGCCCGCCAGCTGGGCATCATGGACTGAGGAGGCCACCATGGCACAACACCCCCTTGCCCACTGGCAAGCCCTGAGTGAAGGACTGCGGCCCGAGGGCCGCGCCTTTATCAATGGCCGCTACTGCGACGCCCTGTCCGGCGAACGCTTTGCCAGCTTTAACCCGGCCACCGGCGCCCAACTGGCCGAGGTGGCCAGTTGCGACGAGCAGGACGCCAGCCTGGCGGTGGCCCACGCGCGCACCGCCCTGCCCCACTGGGCCGGACTGGCCCCGGCGGAGCGCAAACAGGTATTGCTGCGCTTTGCCGAACGGGTCGAAAGCCACGCCGAGGAGCTGGCGCTGCTGGAAACCCTGGACATGGGCAAACCCATCGCCAACAGCCTGAATGTGGATCTGCCGGCGGCGGTGCGCTGCCTGCGCTGGAACGCCGAAGCCATCGACAAGGTGTATGGCGAAATCGCCCCCACCGCCGCCAGCAGCCTGGGGCTGGTCACCCGGGAACCGCTGGGGGTGGTGGCCGCCATCGTGCCCTGGAACTTTCCGCTGATGATGGCCTGCTGGAAAATCGCCCCGGCGCTGGCCGCCGGCAATACGGTGATTTTAAAGCCGTCGGAAAAGTCACCCTTAAGCGCCCTGCGGCTGGCGGCCCTGGCCCATGAGGCCGGCCTGCCCGCCGGCGTGCTGCAGGTGCTGCCCGGCTACGGCCATACCGTGGGCAAGGCCCTGGCGCTGCACATGGACGTTAACGCCCTGGCCTTTACCGGCTCTACCGGCGTGGGCAAGCTGCTTATCCAGTATGCGGGCGAGTCCAATATGAAGCGTACCTTTATGGAGTGCGGCGGCAAGAGCGCCAATATCGTGTTTGCCGACGCCGGCAACCTGGAGCATGTGGCGCAGCAGGCGGCCCAGGCCATTTTCTACAACCAGGGCGAGGTGTGCATCGCCGGCTCCCGGCTGCTGGTGGAAAACAGTATTAAAGATGAACTGGTGGAGCGCCTTGTGCACCAGGCCGCCGCCTGGCAACCCGGCAACCCCCTGGATCCGGCCAGCCCCATGGGCGCCATTGTGGATGCCACCCAGCTCGACGGCATTGCCGGCCATGTGGCGGCGGCGCTGAAACAGGGGGCGCGCCTGCGTACCGGCGGCGAGCCGGTAAGCATCAATGGCGGCCTGTATTTTGCCCCCACGGTGTTTGATAACGTCACCAACAACATGGCCCTGGCGCGGGAAGAAGTATTCGGCCCGGTGCTGGCGGTGATCGGCTTTGACAGCGCCGACGAAGCGGTGGCCATCGCCAACGACTCCCCCTACGGCCTGGCGGCGGCGGTCTGGACCCAAAACCTCGACCGCGCCCTGACCACGGCCCGGCGACTGGAGGCGGGCCAGGTGTTCGTCAACAACTACGCCGGCGGCGACATGACGGTGCCCTTTGGCGGTTACAAGCAGTCCGGCAACGGCCGCGACAAGTCACTGCACTCCCTGGCCGAATACAGCCAGCTGAAAACCACCTGGATTGAGTTTGGGACGGGGTGATTAGCCCTGGAGCGCGGGCCGCCCGCCCGCAATTTGCCGCAATGCGGCAACACTTGCCAGACATCAAAGGGCGCTACAGCAGCGCCCTTTTTCTGTTTTCCCCTGCCTTACTCCACTCCCAACTGACGCAGAAACAGCTGAAACAGTTCGGCCTGGCTGTTGATGGCAAGCTTGCCGTAAATATTCTTGCGGTGATTTTTCACCGTGCCCGGACTGATGCACAGCAGCTCGGCAATGGCCGGGGCACTGTGTCCCTGCAAAAACAGCCGTGCCACCTGCTGCTCGCGCTCGCTCAGGCGCTCATCAATAAACTCCTCGGAGCCCGCCCTATCGTCATTGATCGCAGACTGCCAGTGATGCTTTTCCAGCAGCGCCTGCAACAAGGGAAACAGATAAGCCATTTTGTCGCTCAGCAGGCAACCATCAGGGTGCGGCGGAGGCTGATAAAAGCCAAAGGAAAAAGCCAGGGTGGTATTCGTGTTGGATGAGAAAAAACACATCAGCTCGTCATGCAGGCCCAGTCCGGTGTAGTAGGTCAGAAAATACTCACTGCGCCGGAATTCCGAGGGAGCTATGTCATCCAGACGAAATACGCCGGTAGTCGGGTGGCTCAGCCAGTGCTGGTAAAATGGATCGAGCTGATACATGCCGGCACAGTAAGGGTTTTCGTTTCCTGACGGTGGTTCAGATTGTGCAACAGTATTTCGGGGCTGCGCCGGCGGTGAAACCGGCATAACACCAGATCGATACCGGCAAAGTAACTTTCCAGGCAAGCCTGAAGCTCGTGCAAAAACTCTCTGCCGTCAAGGGCTGAAAGCAGCTGCGCCAGGGGTTCAAGAGAAGTGGGTGCAATATCCTTTTGCATGAACGCCATGTTCACCGATCAATAAAACGGTGAATAAAATGTAACACTCAAAAAAGACCATGACCAGTTTTTGCGCTGGTTCAGGGCCGGATCATCAGGCGTGAATATCCTTCAGCAAGGGCACAAGACTTTCGAGCAGTGCCGCCTGATGAGGCTGCAACTCCTGCTGGCCCCAGCGGGCAATATCATCTCCCGCCGGATCGGGCACGTGAATATCGCTTCGACTCAGGGTTTCGATCACCCGGTGGCCGCAAAAAGGCACATATCCCTCCGAATAGCCTCCTTCATGCACCATCACCAACCGGCCCCGGCACAGTCGGTCGGCGGCGATCATCACCTTCTCGGTCAGCCGACCAAAGGCATCGGCATTAAGCAACATGCAGCCGAGCGGATCCATGGCGCCGGCATCAAAGCCACAGGCCACCACGATCAGTTCCGGCTTGAAACGATCCAGTGCCGGGATCACCAGTTGATCCATGGCCGCCAAGTAGGTGCCGATCCCGGATCCGGCCGGCAGCGGCACATTGAGGTTATAGCCGAAACCGGCCCCTCGGCCTCGCTCGTCCGCGCTGCCCGAGCCGATGGGATAGTTGTTGTCGTGATGCAGTGAAATGGTCAGCACCTCTGCATCCTCATAAAACGCCTGCTGAGTGCCGTTACCATGGTGCACGTCCCAGTCGATCACCGCCACCCGGCGCACCAGGCCCCGCGCCTGTGCCGACCGAATGGCGATGGGTATATTACCCAGCAGGCAAAATCCCATTCCCCTGTCCGCTTCGGCATGATGGCCGGGAGGGCGCGACAGACAGTAGCCGTTATCGACTTCGCCGTTGAGCACCGCCGCCACCGTGGCCATGGCCAGCCCCGCCGAGCGGCAGGCAATGGGAAAGGCATCCTGACGAAAGGGCGCATACTGGCCGGCATCACCGAAACCCCGCTCACTCATGGCGCTGAGCTCATCGATATAACGCTCGGTATGAAAACGTAACAAATCTTCCCTCGTTGCCGGCTCGGCATGTACCGGAGTCAGCTGCTCCAGCAGGCCGCTCACCGCCAGCAGGTTGCGCAGCCGGCGCTTGGTTTCCGGGTGTTCGGCGGCCACGGCGGGCTGCACAAAGCCACCGGGGCGGTCAAATACCGAACAGGGGCCGGCATCGTGCCACAGGCAGTGTTCGTGAAAGGCGAATCCGGTTCGTTTCATTGTGCTCTCCTTGTTCAAAATCAGGTCAGCAGCCACAGCAACACAGTGGTGACGGCGGCGGCAATCAGGGTATAGGGCAGCTGGCTAAGGGCATGCTGCATCGGGCTGATGCCACAGCCTCTGGCGGAGATCACGGTGGAGTCGCCAAAGAAGCAGGCATGGCTGCCAAAGGCACCTGCCGACACCACGGCCCCCAGAGTCAGCGCCATGTTGGCATCCAGGGCCTGAGCCAAGGGGATCATGATGGGAAAGGCGATGGCATAAACGCCCCAGAAAGAGCCGGTGGCAAAGGTCAGCCCGGCCAGTACCAGAAAGCTGAGCGCCGGCAGCCACTGGGCGTTCATGTAGGGGGTAATGGTATCGATAAGATAAGGCGCCAGCCCCAGCTTCTCGTTCACCGCCTGCAGCACGAAGGCTGTAAACACGATGCCAAGGGGCAGCAGCATGGTGGCCATGCCCTGAATGATTTCATCAAACAGCCGAGGCAGACTGGCCAGCCCCTGCAGCCGGTACAGCACCAGCGACACCACCAGGGCACAGCCCACACCCATCAGGGCATCGATGTCGAAATACCAGGTGGCCAGCAGCAGGGTCAGCACCGGCAACATAAAGTTCACCAGCCGCGGCGGCTGCCGATGACCCGGCTCGTCCTGTTCGGTAACCTCACTGTTGCCCTCAAGGCAGTCCCGCTCCGCCTGTTTCATGCTGCCAAGCAGCGGTATCACGCCAAAGGCCACCAGGGGGACCAGCAGCAGCGCCACCCAGGGGTACACCAGATAGGGCAACAGGCTCAGGTAATAATTGAACCCTTCCCCTTCAGGCACCAGGCCGTTAACTTCAATCAGGCCAGCGAGATAAATCCCCCAGGTGGAAAACGGGATCAGCAGGCACACCGGCGCCGAGGTGGAATCCACCACATAGGCCAGCATGTCCCGGGAGATTTTCAGCTTGTCCGACAGCTTGCGCATGGCGGTACTGACGGTCAGGGCGTTGAGGTAGTCATCAATAAAAATGACAATGCCCAGCAGCCAGCTGGCCATCAGGGCATGGGAGCGACGTTTGACGTATTTGCCCAGGCTGTCGCTGAAGGCCAGGGTGGCACCGGAAAACTGCAGCAGTGCAATCAGACTGCCGAGCAGGCCGCACACCAGGATCAGCCAGCCCATAATGGGCCCCTGCATCACCTCCAGGGTGCTGGCCACAAAGTTGTGCAGTGTGCGCTCCGGTTCAACCAGCGCAAAGCCGGCAAGGGCGCCCGCCAACAGTGGCTCCAGCGTGCGCCGGGTAAGCAGCGCCAGCCCCAGCACCACTAGCGTCGGCACCAGGGCAAAGAGCCCGAACTCGCCTTCGGTATTGCCCGTACCAAGCATCACCACCAGCAGAAACAGAGCGGTTAATATTGCCAACCGAATCCAGCCGACAGGCAGTTTCTCCACCCGGGGGGTCAGTATTTTCTCCATCGCTTCTTCCTCGTCTGTCCATTGACGCTTCATCATAAAAGGGGACGGAAAGAGGCAGACATGTCCCTTCAGGGACATTTGGTGTGATATAGATCACATGATTGGTCAGCTGTTAACCAGCAGCGTTGAATCAGGTGAATTAAGAATGGCGAGGGCTGGCTGCCCTCGCTGAGGTTCAAAAATGCTTGGCCGGCGTCGAGCAGCTGACGATGCGGCAGGGCTTATCGCTGTTATTGCGAAAGCGGTGAGGCTGGGTGGTGGAGAAGTAGTAGCTGTCGCCTTCCTTCAGCAGCCGGTGCTGGGCACCTATGGTGATTTCAATTTCCCCTTCGATCACCACGCCGGCTTCCTCGCCGTGATAGGCCATCATGTCGTGGCCGGTGTCCACGCCGGGAGGGTAGGTTTCCACAATAAAGGACATGGCCCGGTTTTTTCGGTTATAGCCCACCAGTTTCAGGGACAGGTTGCCACTGCCCACGTCCTGCAGCTCGTCGGGGCTGAAAAAGATCTGATCGGTGTTTTCCAGATCCAGAGTAAAGAACTCCCCCACCGTCATGGGAATGCCATCCAGAATCTTCTTCAGGGAGCTCACCGACGGACTGACCTTGCCCTGCTCAATCAGCGACAGGCTGGAGTGGGTCACGCCGGTGCGTTTGGCCAGCTCCCGCTGGGAAATATTGCGCATCAGGCGCACCGCCTTGAGGCGGGTGCCCACATCGTTGGTGTCGTCGCCGCCCTGCTTCGCCGTTGTCATGTTGCTCCGTTAATCAAAAAGAAAACCCTCGGGCAAATTCTACCCAATGGCAAAACAGGCTGTAAATTCAATTCCGTACCGCTCAGAGTCCGGCTCGCTCCAGCCGGGTGGCCATGTCGCTCAGTCCATCGAGGCCCTGAATATCCGTGGGCTGCAGATACAGCGGATAACGGGACAAATCGGCAAACAGCCGTGCAATCTCGGCCAGATGCGTTTTTTCCTGTTCCCGCCGCTGCGCCAGAAAGGTGCCGTCGGCTTCATCGGGCAGAATGCGGTTCACCACCAGGCCGGCCAGGGGCAGTTTTTCTTGCTGCAAGGCGGTTACCGCCCGCCCGGTTTCCAGTATCGGCAGTTTTTCGGGGGTCAGCACAAACAGCAGCGCGGTCTGCTCACCGTCGGTCAGCAGCCGGCGGGTGCGCTGAAACAGCCGCTGGCGCGCCAGCAGGGTGTCGGTAATGGATTTGGTGCGTTCGTCCATGCCGGCGGTTTCGTGGGCCCGCGGATCGCCAAAGGGGCTGTCCACGTCCTTGCCCGGGGTCAGGTGGTCCAGCACTTGCCCCAGTTTTTCCGAACGCTGGTTGCTTTTCAGCATCCCTTGCGTCCAGGCGGCCATGGCCTCGGGCAGGCTGAGCAGACGCAGAGTGTGGCCGGTGGGTGCGGTGTCGAAAATCACCAGGTCATGGGTCTGCATCCCTTCTTCCATCACCCGGGCCATGCGTTCCAGCAACGCCGCCTCCTGAGCCCCCGGTGACTGGCGGGTAAGGCGCATCTGCCGCTCCACCTCGCCGTACATCTCGGGCCGGGTAAAGCGCTTGAGCTGGGCCAGCACCCGGGCCAGGTGCTGCTCCACCTCGTGATCCGGATCCAGCTCCAGGCCGTCTAGGTTGGGGGCCAGCCGGGTAATGGTATCGCCGATCTCCCGGTCAAAGGCGTCGGCCAGGCTGTGGGCGGGGTCGGTGGATACCAGCAGGCAGCGCTTGCCCCGGCGGGCCGCCAGCAGCGCCAGCGACGACGACACAGTCGTCTTGCCCACGCCGCCCTTGCCCCCCACCAGCAGCACGCGCTTGTCGGTCAGTAACATGTAATCTCTCCAGACAGTAAGGCCGGCATTGAAGCCGGCCCCGGTGTGCGAAATGTTGGGATTCGCTTCGCTCATCACCAACCTACGCAGCACATCAAAAGACAACTCAATCAGCAGCAGCGGAAGTGATCCAGCGGCGAGTGCTCCATGCCCATGCGCTTGTGCCAATCGTGAAACCGCTCCAGCAGCAGGGGCTGCAGCTCCAGGGTGTAATAGGAGGCCGGGTTCGGCACCCCCATCATTTCCGAGAACACCAGCAGCATAAAGAGGTCATCCTCTTCGCGCCGGGCCCGGGCAATGGCCGCCCGGTAGGGCGCGTTATACACCTCTTCCGCATAACGGCTGGCCCGGTTTATCCAGGCCAGCACCCGCTTGATCTTCACGACTGGTCTCCGGCCTGCTCGGCCTTGCCGCTGCGCAGTTTGGTCAGGGTGGCGCCGCATTCCAGCGCTACCAGAATGGCCGCGCCCAGCACCACCAGATCCAGCGCAAACAGGAACCAGTTGGCCTGATCGTAAAAGCCCTTGAGCTGGATCAGCAGCGCCAGCACCGTCATCACCAGCAGGAACAGCAGGGGGATCAGGGTCACCAGCATGGGCCGGCCCAGACGCGCCAGCATCACGGTGATCACCAGCAGGGTCAGACCCGCCAGCAGCTGGTTGGTGGTGCCGAACAGCGGCCAGATCAGCAGGCCGCCGGAGCCGTCACCGCCGGAGCCAAAGGCCAGCAACAGGCATGAACCCACCGCCAGCAGGGTGGCCGGAGCCGCCTTCTGCATCCAGTTGATTTTGTAGATAACGCCCCATTCCTGAAAGATGTAGCGCTGCAGCCGCAGGCCGGTATCCATGGTGGTGCCGGCAAACAGCACCGCCATCACGGTGAGAATGGTCTGGGACAACTCAATATCAAAGCCCAGACCGTTGCTCAGAATATTGGCGCCGCCCTGCACAAAGGCGGCCACACCGCCCTGACCAAAGCCGCTGTAAATGGCCTGCCAGTCGGCCAGGGTCGCAAAGCCGGCGGTGGCGGCAATAATGGCGGCCAGCGCCAGACAGCCTTCACCTATGGCACCGAAATAGCCCACAAAGCGCAGATCGGTTTCCTTGTCGAGCTGCTTGGAAGTGGTGCCGGATGACACCAGACCGTGAAAGCCGGAGATGGCGCCACAGGCAATGGTGACAAACAGCAAGGGCACCAGCGAGGGCGTGCCTTCCGGCACATTGTCGTTAAAGGCCGGCGCCACCACATCCGGGGCCGAGAGCAGCACGGCGCCGTAGAGCAGGCCCAGACCCACAAACAGCTGCAGGCCATTGATGTAGTCCCGGGGCTGCAGCAGCATCCACACCGGCAGCAGCGAGGCTATGGCGGCGTAGACAAACAGCAAAATGATCCACTGGGCCTTGTCGGTCAGCCCCATAAACAGCTCGGGCAGTGCCAGCGGCATGGAAGGGCCGGCCCAGATCAGGGCGTAAAGGGCGATCACCCCCACCACGGACACGGTGAGCAGGCCAATCATCTTGCGGTAAATCAGCTGGCCGATGATCAGTGCCACCACAATGGCGCCCCACACCGGCACCACCGAGGTCTGGAACTGGGTGAGCAGGCCGGCGATCACCACGGCGAACACCGCGTTCACCATCAGCAGCACCAGGAAGATGACAATCATGAAAATGCTGCGGGCGCGCTTGCCCACCACATCGCCGGTGAGGGCCCCCACCGATTTGGCCTTGTTACGGTTACTGGCCCAGATGGCCCCTGCATCGTGCACACCAGCAAAGAAGATGGTGCCGAACACCACCCACAAAAAGGCCGGCACCCAGCCCCAGATCACCGCGATGGCCGGCCCCACTATGGGGGCGGCCCCGGCTACCGAGGTAAAGTGGTGACCCCAGAGCACAAACTTGTTGGTGGGCACATAATCCACCCCGTCTTCAAATTCATGAGCCGGTGTGCGAAAACCGGGGTCCAGCCGGAATATTTTTTCGGCCACGAATTTTGAATACACAAAATAGCCGAGCGCCATGGCACCCAGCCCGATCAGCATCAGGAATATGGCATTCATTTACCTGCTCTCCCGTAAAGAGTTGTTTTTATCATTGTTGGCATTTCCGGTATCGTCAAACCGGGGCCTGAACGGCCCCAATAAAAAGGAAAAGCCATGAAGAATCAATACGGTAACAACAAATTCAAATGACACTCAAAAGAGCTGAAATCATGAAAAACCGAGCCGACGCAATCACTCAACAATATTAACCACAGTGTGACGCGCCAGCAGTTAATGCCACTATAAAAAGAGCAAAAACAAGAGCAATGCACACCGCCACTAAATCGGTATTACTCTTCCCGGAAAATGGTGATCTGGCTGAAACCCAGCTTGCGGAAGTATTCCTCCCGAAATTCCTTCATGGTTTTTTTATCGTTGCGGCTGATATTGGCCAGCTGATCTTCCATGCAGCGAAACTCCGCCAGGTTCAGGCCCTCGGCGGCGGCAATGGCATCATAAATGCTGTGGTGCTTGTCGTTGGCGTAACCTATCTCTTTTTGCTGCTTGCGGTAGTGGTAACGAATGCGAAAGGCCATGAGGTGCTCCGTAAAAGGCGCCATTGTCGCTGCAAACCGTGCTCAGGCTCAAGAGTGCGGCCAACATCACGCCAATTCGGCTCCGCAAGGCGCATAATGCCGGCCATCATGAGCCAGAATACGCCGCCTTCCCTTACCCGCCTGCGCCGCCTTGCCCTGCCGCTGCTGCTGTTGCTCGGCACCCTGCTGGTGGCCGGCGGGTTATTCTGGCACGCGCGGGAGCAGGGGCTGGCGCAGATCCGTCAGGATGCCGAGGCCAGCCTGGGTCGCTATATCATCAACCTGCGCCACCAGCTGGCCCGGCACCGGGATCTGCCCCGTCTGCTGGCGGCCCAGCAACAGCTGAAAGCCCTGCTTACCGATCCCCACAATGCACGCAAGACCGACGCCGCCAACCGCTACCTGGCCTGGGTCAACGCCACCATGGGAGCCACCGACAGCTACCTGATCAACAGCAACGGCCTCACCCTGGCCGCCAGCAACTGGGATCACCCCCGGCCCTTTATTGGTAACGACTACAGCTTCCGGCCCTATTTTCAGCAGGCCATGGAAGGCGGCCAGGGCCGTTACTTTGCCCTGGGCAACACCTCAAGAGTACGGGGATATTTCTTTTCCGCCCCGGTGCGCGAGGCCGATCAGATCATCGGCGTCACCGTGGTCAAGGTGGACCTGGAAGACATTGAAGACAGCTGGAACGATGCCCTGCAGGACATTCTGGTAATGGACGAAGACGGCGTCATCTTTATCTCCACCCGCCATGACTGGCGCTTTCGCCTGCTGCCGCAAACCGGCGCCCTGACACCGGCTCCGCAATTGCTGGCACGCATTGAAGCCAGCCGTCGCTACGAAAATGCCGAGGTCAGGCCGCTGCCGCTGCAACACAGGGCCATGACTGCCAGAGGCAACCAGTTGCTGACGCTGGATGGCCAGGATGCCGCCGGCCACTACCTGCTGGTGAGTGAGCTGCTGCCGGAAGCGGGCATGCGGGTGGCGGTGCTGGCCAACCTGAGCCCGCTCAAGTCACGCATTGCCCGCACCCTGATCACGGGGCTGGGGGCCTTCTGGGCCAGCGTCGCCCTGCTGCTGTTTCTGCGCGCCCGCCACCGCATGAAGCTGCGCCACGAACGCGAGCTGCAACAGGCTCATGCCACTCTGGAGCGGCGGGTAGAACAACGCACCCAGCAGCTGACCGACAGCAACCGGCGGCTCAAGCAGGAGGTGGAGCAACACCGGCAAACCCAGAATCAGCTGGTGCAGGCCGCCAAGCTGGCGGTACTGGGTCAGTTGTCGGCGGGCATCAACCACGAGCTGAACCAGCCGCTCACCGCCATTCGCCAGTTCGCCGACAACGCACGCAAGCTGCTGGAACGGGGCCGCATCGAGGCAGCAGCGGGCAACCTGGAAGAAATTGGCGGCCTGGCGCAGCGCATGGCCGCCATTTTGCAGCCCCTCAGGGAATTCGCCCGCCAGCGCGATGCCGGCGGTGCGCAAACCCGGCTTGAACAGCTTCGCCGCGGCGTCATGGTGCTGATGGGCGGCGAGCTGGAAAAACGCCAGGCCGTGCTGCACTGGCCAACAACGCACGATGCGCTCGCGGTAACCGGTGATCCGGGCCGGCTGGAGCAGGTGCTGGTCAACCTGATCGGCAACGCCCTGCAGGCCATGGCCGGCGAGCCCGAGCCACGCATCGACATTAACGTGTCCACCAGCGCCGGACGCGTCATCATAGCGGTGCGCGATCACGGCCCCGGACTGAGCGAGCAGGTGCTGGCACATATCTTTGAGCCCTTCTTCACCACCAAGTCCACCGGACTGGGGCTGGGGCTGTCCATCTCTCACCGCATCGCGGAAAGCCTGGACGGCGAGCTCACCGCCGCCAACCACCCGCAGGGCGGCGCCGTCTTTACTCTTGTGTTAAACCGAGCCGACAAGGAGCCTGCATGACCTCGCCCCACATTTTGCTGATCGACGATGACGCCGCCATTCGGCGCTCCGCCGGCCAGACCCTGGAGCTGGAAGATTATGACGTCTGTGCCCTCGACAGCGCCGACAAGGCGCTGTCGCTGATAACCGAAGACTTTGCCGGCATCGTCATTACCGACATCAATATGCCGGGCACTTCCGGGCTGGAACTGCTGGAGCGGATCGGCGCCATCGACGCCGACATTCCGGTGATCCTGATCACCGGCTTTGGCGATATTTCCATGGCGGTAAGCGCCATCCGCAACGGTGCCTACGACTTTATTGAAAAGCCCTTTTCGTCGGATCTGCTGCTTGATGTCGTGCACCGGGCCCTGGAGAAACGCGCCCTCACCCTGGACAACCGCCGCCTGCGCCAGGAGTTACAGGCCCAGAGCGCTCCCGGACCACGCATTATCGGACGCTCAGCCGCAGTGCAGGAGCTGCGCCGGCTGGTGCAGACGGTAGCGTCCAGCCCGGCGGACATTCTGCTGATGGGAGAAACCGGCTCGGGCAAGGATCTGCTGGCCCGCTACATTCACGAACACAGTCCGCGCCGTGACCAGAACTTTGTGGCCATCAACTGCGGCGGCATGCCCGAAAGCCTGATCGAGTCGGAGCTGTTCGGCCATGAGAAGGGCGCCTTCACCGACGCCCGGGAAAAGCGCATCGGCAAGTTCGAGCATGCCCACGGCGGCACCCTGTTTCTCGACGAAATCGAAAGCATGCCCATGAGCCTGCAAATCAAGCTGCTGCGGGTACTGGAAGAGCGGGCCATCGAGCGGCTGGGCTCCAACCGCCTGATCCCGCTGGACATTCGCATTGTGGCCGCCACCAAGGCGGATCTGCGCGCCCTGGCCGATGCCGGCGAGTTCCGGGAAGACCTCTATTACCGGCTCAACGTGGTGCGCATCGACATTCCGCCCCTGCGTGCCCGCCCGGAAGACATTCCCCTGCTGTTTCAGCATTTTGCCCTGCTGGCCTCGGCCCTGTATGAACGGGAAATCCCCCCCCTGTCGGCGGAGCGGCTGCATATGCTGATGAGCCACAACTGGCCGGGCAATGTGCGCGAGCTGCGCAACCTGGCGGAGCGCTACGTGCTGCTGGGCGAGGCCTGCTCCTTTGATCTGGACAACCACCTCCAGCACGACAGCCCGGTCTTTGGCCAGGGGCTGGCGGCCCGGGTCGATCAGTTCGAGAAAACCCTGATCCAGACCGAGCTGGCCCGCCACGGCGGCTCCATCAAGCACACCCTGGAAAGCCTGCAACTGCCGCGCAAAACCCTGTACGACAAAATGAAAAAACACGGCCTCGACAAGAACGACTACAAGGGCTGAACCCGCTTGCTTTTTACTCTGGCGGCCTTAATATAAGAAAAAACTAAATTAGAGGTTGCCATGAACATAAAGCGCTACAGAGTAAACACCAAAATGACCGATGGCTGGCAGGTGCGGGCCGAAGTGGGCAAGCATCGAATGGTGATCGACCAGCCGGCCGCCGGCGATACCGGCCCCAACCCGCTGGATACCTTTCTGTTTGCCCTGGCCGGCTGTGTGTCCACCATCGCCAAAATGACCGCCCGGGAGCAGGGAGTTGAACTGCGCGGCATTGAGGTGGAGGTGACCGGCGAGATCAATCCGGCAGGGCTGGCCGGCAAGCCCAGCGACGACCCGGTGGGCTTCAGGCACATCGACATTCAGGCCGACATAGATGCCGATCTCGACGAGGCCGGGAAACAGGCCTTTCTTGACCTGGTGTGCGCCCGCTGCCCGGTACACGACAACCTGCTGCGCGCCACCCCGCTCCGCCACCAAAGCCATTAATCCCCCAATGGGTGGAATTCCACCCATTGGGTTCGGCGCTGCCGCGAAAGCGGCGGAATTTAATCCGTCATGCCCTCATAGGGAGGGTGTCCCGGGCACGCTGTACCTGTCCCCTGCGTTGTCTGCCGACCCACACAGGTCCCGTCTCCGCCTTCGCGGTGAATAACGCTCCTTCGCGGAGACGACGAGGGTGAGCGGCCCGTACCGTGAATGGGTGAAAACCCGCTCATGGCCCCTTGCAGATGGGGGGATTTCCACCCATTTTCACACTCCCCTGTGGCCATGCACCGCCATTGTTCCTTCCCAGTTCCCCTTTTGGTGCGGGATCCGCCGGCATGCACCAAAGTTGGCCTGCCTCTTGCTAACAACATGTTAATAAAAACGGCAGCCTGTTGGCGGCCAGTGAACAATGAGGTAAAGGAATGTCACAACAGCAACAACAGTCCCTTGATGGACTCAGCCCGGAAGAGCAGAAAAAGCTCAAGGAGCTGATGGAAAAGGACGCCAAAACCGAGCGCAAACTCACCGGGCCCTGGGCCTGGCTGGTAGCGGCGCTGGCCGCCGCCATGGTGGCCCTCTACTTTTATGGTGCCGGCGTGGCCGCACTCAGCACCCAGTATCACCTCGGCATTTATGTGCTGATCACCTTTGTGCTGGTGTTTCTGCTCTACCCCGCCGGCGGCCGCACCGCCCATGCCGGCCTGTCGCTGGTGAGCGCCGCCCTGCTGGCCCTGCTGGCGGGCTGCTTTGTCATCTACGACTCGCCCACCGCCCTTTACCAGCAATTCACCCTGTTCAAGGAGACCTGGGAATACGACGGCCTGAGCGTGGCGCTGGAACAGGATGCCGACCGGCTGCCCTATGTGCTGGCCCTCATCCTGCCCTTTGCCGCCCTGATGCTCCCGCTGGATCAGTGGCTGAGCCGGCGCAACGGTAACAGCCCCACCGCCAGCGACGTGGTGCTGGCGCTGATGGTGGCGGGCACCGTGCTCTACTGGATCAGCCAGTTCGAGGCGCTCAACTACCGGGCCGGCGCCGAGAACGAGGTGGACATGCTGGTGAGCGTGGTCGGCCTGCTGCTGTCCCTGGAGATCTGCCGCCGGGTGCTGGGCTGGTCCATCACCCTGATCGGCGTGGGCATGATCGCCTTTGCCCTGTTCGGCCCTTACCTGCCGGAGCTGTTTGCCCACCGGGGCTTTCGTTTCGAACGCCTGGCCACCGCCCTGTTCCTGACCACCAACGGCGTGTTCGGGGTCATGGCCAACGTGCTGGCCACCTATGTGATTTTGTTTATCTTTTTTGGTGCCTTTTTGCAGAAGTCCGGCGCCGGCAAGTTCTTTATCGATCTGCCGCTGGCCATGGCCGGCCGCTCCACCGGCGGTCCGGCCAAGGTGGCGGTGATCTCTTCCGCCCTGTTCGGATCCGTGTCCGGCTCCGCCATCGCCAACACGGTGTCGTCCGGCGCCTTCACCATTCCCATGATGAAGCGGGCCGGCTTCAAGCCCCACGTGGCCGGCGCCATCGAGCCCGCCGCCTCCATCGGCGGCATGTTCCTGCCCCCCATCATGGGCGCCGGCGGCTTTCTGATGGCCGAGCTCACCGGTACCCCCTATTCCACCATCATGATCCTGTCCATCGGGCCGGCCATTCTGTACTTCCTGGCGGTGTACTGCATGGTGCACTTCGAAGCCAAAAAACACGGGCTGGTGGGTGTACAGGGGGAAGAGATCCCCCACTGGAAAACCGTGTTCAAGAGCGGCTGGTACTATGCGTTGCCGCTGGTGATCATTACCGTGCTGCTGCTCACCGGCCGCTCCGCCGGCAACTCGGCGTTCTGGGCCACGCTGTCGTGCATTGCGGTGAGCTGGGTCAACAAGGACACCCGCATGGGGCCGAAAGAGATCTGGGAGGCCATTCAGGTGGGCGCGCGCAATACCCTGATCGTGGGCGCCACCATCGGCGTGATCGGCGTCATTGTGGGCACCATCTCGCTCACCGGCATGGGCCTCAAGTTCTCGGATCTGATCATCTCCATGGCCGGCGACAGTCTGTTCATGGCCCTGGTGCTGGTGGCCATCGCCTCGCTGGTGCTGGGCATGGGGGTGCCGGTGACCGCCGCCTACCTGATCGTGGCCGTGCTGGCGGTGCCGGCACTGGGCGAGTTCGGCGTGTCGGCCATCGCCGCCCACATGATCGTGTACTGGCTGTCCCAGGACTCCAACATTACCCCGCCGGTGTGCGTGGCCGCCTATGCCGGCGCCGCCATTGCCGGCTCGGATCCGTGGAAAACCGGCTGGACCTCGTTCAAGTTCGCCAAGATGCTGTACGTGATGCCGCTGCTGTTCGCCTATGTGCCGGCCATGCTGCTGGACGGCACTTGGCTTGAAATCATCACCGCCTTTGTTTCCGCCACCCTCGGCACCCTGGCCTTTGGCGCCTTTGCCATGGGCTACCTGCGCCGCCAGACCCGCGTGCACGAGTGGTTGCTGCTGGGCGCCGGCACCCTGCTGCTGTACTGGCCCACCTTTGTGTCGGATATCGCCGGCCTGGCGCTGGTGGCCCTGGTGTGGTGGCTGCAGCGCGAAGGCAGCGCCCGCTCCGCCGTTAACCACTCCAACGCTCATTAAGGAGAGCCCATGTCACGGATTACCCACATACTCTATGCCACCGACTTCTCCGAGGGCGCCGCCGGGGCGGCGTCCCTGGCGCGGGAGCTGGCCGAGGCTCATGGCGCGCGGCTGCATCTGCTGCATGTGATCACCGAGCTCGACAACCGCCACCGCCGCGGCATTCCCGCCAGCGTGATGGACGCCTTTACCAGGGAGGTGAAAACCCAGGCCATGAGCGATCTGCACGCCTTCAAGGAGCGTCATTTTCAGGGCCTGGCGAACGAGCTGACCACCGAGCTGCGTCTGGGCCACGGCGCGGACGAAATTCTGGCCGGTGCCGACGCGTACGGCGCCGATCTGATTGTGCTCGGCACGCAAGGCCGGCGCGGCATGGAAAAGTGGCTGCTCGGCTCCACCGCCGAGCGGGTGCTGCGCCAGTCTCGCATTCCGGTACTGACCGTGCCCGAGCGTGACTGACACCGATTCACCGGAAGACCATAAACACAACGACAATGAGGAAATGATCATGACCAAGCACAGCAAGTCCTTTCGTGTTCTGACCACCCTGGCCGTGGCCACCGTCGCCAGCCTGGGCACCACCGCCCCTCAGGCCCAGACCGAACGACTGGCCTTTTCCGGCGGCCCCGACGGCGGCACCTTTCAGTATTTCTCCAACGGCATTTCCACCCGCCTGTCCCGTACCCTGGACGGCGTGGAAGTGTCCAACATGGCCTCTGCCGGCTCGGTGGAAAACCTGCGCCGGGTGAATTCCAGGGACGCCGACTTCGGCATCGTCTATTCCGGCGACATGTTCCTGGGCCTGAACGGCAAGCTGACCAACGACACCCGCAAATACCGCAACGCCAAGGCGGTATCCTACCTCTACGGTGCACCCGCCCACCTGATCGTGCTCGATGGCTCCGGCATTACCGAGGTCTCCCAGCTGGAAGGCAAGAGCGTGGCCGTGGGCCCGGCCGGCTCCGGGGCCGCCGCCTCGGCCCAGCGCTTTTTTGAAAGCGTGGGCCTGTGGGACAAGATCACCCCGCAATACATCGGCTACAACCAGGGCGCCTCGGCCCTGGGAGATCGCCAGATTGACGCCCTCTGGGTGTTTGCCGGCTTCCCCAACGCGTCCGTGATCCAGGCCGCCTCCAGCAACGACATTCGCCTGCTGCAGGTGCACGAGGCCGCAAGCGCAGGCACCCTGTTCCAGGATCACCCCTACTACGCCGAAGTCACCATTCCCGCCGGCACCTACCCGGGGGTGGACTACGACGTGGTCACGGTACAGGATTCCGCCCTGTGGGTAGCCGGACGGCACCTGTCCGCCGAGCAGGTGGCCGACAGCCTGAAGCAAATCTACTCCGAAGAAGGCCTGACCTTTATGCGCTCCGTGTCCCAGGCCGCCTCCGCCATGAGCATTGACTCCGGCACCCTGGGCATAGTGACCCCGCTGCACGACGGCGCCAAGGCGTTCTGGACCGAGCAGGGTAAAACCCTGACCGAGCAGCAACAGTAAGCTGCCGGCGCATCGTGTTAATAACAACGGGCCCATGAGGGCCCGTTTTGTTTTGTCCCGCCTTCTATACTGAACAACAGTCTTTCAACCGGAGCGCACCATGACCCACCCAAGCGCCGAACGGGATGCCCTTCTCGACACCGCCCTGCACCTGGGCCTGCACCGGGGCTGGCACAGTTTCAGCCTGCGCGAGCTGGCCGAGGTCCGGGAGCTGCCCCTGGCGACGCTGAACCGGCACTTTCGCTCCCGGGATGACCTGGCCGAGGCCCTGTTTGACCGGGCCGACGACGCCCTGCTCGGCCTGCCGCTGGACCCGCAAGAGCCCATGCGTGAGCGGTTGCTCACCGGCATCATGGTCTGGCTCGACTACCTGGCGCCCTATCGCCCGCTGGTGAAGGAAATGCTCGGCTACAAGCTGGAGCCCGGCCACCTTCACCTGCAGGCTCACGGCATTACCCGCATCAGCCGCACCGTACAGTGGCTGCTGGAAGCCGCCGACTGGCAGGCCACCGGCTGGCGCCGCAGTGCCGCCGAAGTCACCCTCACCGGCATTTATCTCACCGCCGTGGCCAGCTTTGTGGTGGACACCAGCGACAACCTGCACACCACCCGCACCCTGGTGCACGGCCTGCTCGGGCGCAGCGGCCGGCTGCTGCAATAAACCCTTTAAAGGCCTTTCCGGCCGGCGTAGCATAATCACAACATGCTGGTTTAACTGGGAAAGCCATATTTCGTGATCACCGCTGAACGCAAGGACGGCCACACCCTCAGGCTCTCGCGCATTTTGCGGGAAGCCACCGAGCACCGGCTCGATCTCTATTTGTTCGTGCCCGGCGAGCTGGGGCTGAACAGCCATGTCATACCGGAAGAGAGCTTTTACCATCACGCCATTCACACCAGCCGCACCTACTTCAGCGACCGCCCTCTCCTGCCGCTGGTGCACAGCCGGCTGGCGGAGCGGGGCAAGCTCACGCCCGAACAATACCGGCTGAGCCTGAGCCTCTACGGCTACCAGTATGTGGTGGGGCTGGAGCAGTCCTGCCACGATCTGCGCCACCGCATGGAAGAGGTGGAGCTGGCCGAAGTGGAAGCCGTGGTGGCCCTGGCCCAGGACATTCTCGGCCGGCTGCGCCGTCGGGTGCCCAGTGACGATACGCTGCGCAAGTATTACGCCAATATCGACAATTATGTGTCCTGGTTTACCGAGCAGCGGCTGCTGTCGCTGGTGGCCCACCTGCCTCGCAACGGCGACTACCGGCACGTCAAGTCACTGCTGCTGGAGGTGTGCGCCGTTGAACGCCGGCACCGCATCGACAACCAGTACAACACCGCCCACAGCAGCGACTCGCTGTCGCGTATTTCCAACAAGATGCGGCTGCTGCGCCGGCTGATCGAATATCCGGTGACCCTCAAGGAAAAAACCCGGGAGCTGGGTGGCGGCGAGCAGAAGCTGCTCAAGGCGGCGGTCACCGCCGTGGTGATGACCACGGTGTCGCTGGCCGCCTACGAGGTGCGTGAAACCCTGGGCGGCATCTCCATGATGGTGATCTTCGCCCTGGCTCTGCTGTACGCCCTGCGCGAGCTGTTCAAGGACGATCTGCGCAACACCCTGTGGCGCTGGCTGCGCAAGGGCCGGCCCAAGTGGCGGCGGCAATACTTTGACGTGCACAGCGCGCAGCCGGTGGGGCGCCAGCTGGAATGGTTCGACTACCAGCGTCCGTCACGGGTGCCCGAGGAGGTGCGCGCCGTGCGCCGGGCCAACATCAGCCAGCGGGAAGAGGTAGTGATGCACTACGGCAGCCACTCGCGCATGCTGCCCACCCGTTTTCTCACCGGCTATGAACAGACCCGGGAGAGCCTGCAGCTGGATCTGGCCCTGCTGGCACGGCTGATGGAAAAGGGCTCCCATCATGTTTACCAGCTGAAGGACAATCAGGTTTCCCGTCAGCCGGTGGAAAAACGCTACCTGCTCAACCTGGTTACCCGGGAAGTGCAGGGCCAGAAGCCACCGGTGCTGCAACGCTGGAAGGTGGTGGTCAGCCGCTCCAAAATCGTGGAGGTGGAGGAAATTCCCCGCCCCACAAAAAACGAAAAATAGTTGTAAGAATCCCGCCGTGTCCTTCGACCAAGAAAACAGAAAGACGGTGATACGCCGCCTTTCTTTTATCACTTACAGAAGGATACTGATTATGAACAAGGTCAACACCGCCACCACCCTCGCCTTTGCCCTGAGCACCGCCCTGGCCGCTTCGGGCACCGCCTTGGCCGACAACCATGCCGGCGCCGAGCACGACATGGAAAAATGCTACGGCGTGGCCCTGGCCGGCCAGAATGACTGCGCCGCCGGCCCCGGTACCACCTGCGCCGGTACTTCAAAAACCGACTATCAGGGCAACGCCTGGAAGCTGGTACCCGCCGGCACCTGCCTGGAAACCGACTCGCCCACCTCGCCCACCGGCAAGGGCCAGCTGGACGCCTTTGAAGAGGTCAAGGCCTGAGGCTGAGGAGGCACCATGACCACTGCCCTGAACACGGCACCGGCGGGTGCCTCCCGGCTGCCGGCCATGGCCGGCCTCGGGCTCAAGCTGCAGCACGCCGAAGAGATACTGGCCACCCGCCCCGAGCTGGGGTTTGTGGAAATTCACGCCGAAAACTTTATGGTTGAGGGCGGCCCGCGCCATCACTGGCTGGGCCGTCTGCGTGAACGGTATGCCCTGTCGGTGCACGGCGTGGGCCTGTCGCTGGGGGGCATGGACCCCCTCGACGAGGATCATCTGACCCGGCTGGCCAGGCTGGTGGCCCGCTACCAGCCCGAGGCGGTGTCGGAGCACATCGCCTGGGCCGGCTTCGGTGGCCGCTATGCCAACGACTTGCTGCCTTTGCCCTACACCCCCGCCAGCCTGCAACGGCTGTGCGATCACGTGGACCGCGTGCAGCAGGTGCTGCACCGCCCCATTTTACTGGAAAATCCCGCCACCTATCTGCGTTTTGCCGAGTCCACAATGGAGGAGGCCGATTTTATTCACAAGGCGGTACGCCGCACCGGCTGCGGCCTGCTGCTGGATGTGAACAATGTGTATGTGTCGGCGGTTAATCATGACTTCGACGCGCACGACTACATAACGGCCCTGCCCCTGGATCGGGTGGGCGAGGTGCACCTGGCCGGCTTTGACGAGCAGGCCGATGACAGCGGCGCCCGGCTGCTGCTCGACAGCCACGGCAGCCCGGTGGCCGAGCCGGTATGGGCGCTGTACCGCGAAGTGCTGGCCCGCACCGGCCCGCTGCCCACCCTGCTGGAGCGGGACAACAATGTGCCCGCCCTCAGCGCGCTGCTGGCGGAAACCGGTCATATTCAACGATTGCTGGGCCAGGCCGGCCAGCGGGAGCGCCGCCATGCATAATGCCTTTCTTCACGCCCTGCTCGATCCGGCCCTGCCGGTGCCCGCCGGGGTCGCCGCTCACCCCGGCCAGCGGGCCCGCTTCAACGTGTATCGCAACAATGTACGGGTCTCGCTCACCGAGGCGCTGGCGGCACTGTTTCCGGTGTGCAAACAGCTGGTGGGCGACGACTTTTTTAACGCCATGGCCGGTATTTATATCGAACAGTCACCGCCGTCATCGCCGCTGCTGACCGGCTACGGCGACAGCCTGCCGGCGTTTATCGAGGGCTTTGCTCCCGCCAACCGCCTGCCCTGGCTGGCCGACATGGCCCGGCTGGAGCTGCTGGTGCAACGAGTGCAGCATGCCGCCGACACCGAGCCGGTCACCGCCGACCGGTTGCAGGCATTGCTGACCGATCCGGAGCGCCTGGCTCGCCAGGGTTTGCAGTTGACGCCTGCCTGCGCCCTGCTGCGTTCGGCCTTTGCGGTGGCTTCCATCTGGCTGGCACACCACGGCGAAGGTCGCCTGCAGGAAATTCGCACCGCCACACCGGAAAACGTGCTGGTACTGCGGATTGGGCTGTCGGTCAGGCTGCTGCGCCTCGCTGACGCCGACGCCACCTTTATTGAGTGCCTGCGGGCAGGCGCGCCCCTGGCAGCCGCCCTGGAGCACAGCCTGCAACAGCAGGCAGATTTCAATCCTGCGGCCATACTGCAGGGCCTGCTGGAATGGCGGGCCGTGACCGGATTTATTACGCAAGGAGACGCCTCATGACCTTTACCCAACGGTGCTGCCGGCTGCGGGCCTCGCTCAACCGCCTGCCCCATTCCCTGCTCGCCCTGCTGGGGCGGTTCTCCATCGCCGCCGTGTTCTGGCGCTCGGGCCAGACCAAGGTGAACAACTTCAGCCTCGATATCGTCAGCGGCGAGTTCAGCCTGGGGTGGCCCAGTCTGAATCCGTCGGCGGTGTTTCTGTTTCGGGAAGAATACCGGCTGCCGCTGCTCTCCCCCGAGCTGGGGGCGCTGCTGGCGGCCACCGCCGAGCATGTGTTTCCGCTGCTGCTGCTGCTGGGGCTGGCTACCCGGTTGTCGGCACTGGCGCTGCTGGGCATGACCCTGGTGATCCAGGTGTTGGTGTACCCGGGAGCCTGGCCGCTGCATGGCATCTGGGCCACGGTACTGCTGCTGCTGATCGCCCGCGGCCCCGGTGTAGTGTCATTGGATCATTGGCTAACTCGAGGACGTTGTGATTAACTTGCAGTCATACCCCCAGACTCAACAGACAAGGATTGTCATGGCTGAATCGTCGGCGTTTTCGCCCGAGCTGAACGAACAACTGCGGCTGCAAATGCTGAAATTCGCCACCCTGCAGCTGCGGGATCCCCACCTGGCGGAAGACGCGGTGCAGGAAGCCATGCTGGGCGCCTTTCGCTATGCCGACTCCTTTCACGGCCACTCCGCCTACAAGACCTGGGTGTTTGCCATTCTCAAGCACAAGATCGCCGACCAGATCCGCCGGCGCCAGCGCCTGACCAGCGTCAGCGAGCTGCACGACGACACCGATCAGCAGTTTGAAGACACCCTGTTCAACCAGGCCGGACGCTGGCACAAGGAAGAGCGTCCCATGCGCTGGAGCTCTCCCGATGACAGCCTGGAAGACGAGCGCTTCTGGCAAGTCTTCGAGGCCTGTCTCGAGGGCCTGCCCGCCCGTCAGGGCCGGGTATTCATGATGCGGGAATTCGTGGGGCTGGAAAGCCCGGAGATCTGCGCCGAGCTGGCGCTCACCGTCAGCAATCTCAATGTCATTCTGTACCGGGCACGACTACGGCTGCGCGAATGCCTGGAGAACCGCTGGCAACGGCAAGGAGACTGCTCATGCTGAAATGTCGTCAGGCCACCCGGCTGATGTCCGAAAGCCAGGAGCGGCCCCTTACCACCCGGGAAACACTGTCGCTGCGGCTGCACACCCTGATGTGCGACGCCTGCAGCAACTTTCAGCAGCAACTGCCGGTGCTGCGCCGGCTCTGCCGCACCTACGCCAAACGCAAGTAGGCATGGTGTCAGCCGGGCTGAGTGCCCCTTCACCGCCTCAGCCGCACCACCAGATCGTGCAGTTCGCCGGCCACCGACTGCAACTCGGCCATGCTGCCGGCGGCAGAGTCGGCCTGGGCCAGCCCCGAGTCCGACAGACTGGCCATGTGCACCGCCTGCCGGTTGATGTCTTCCGCCACCCGCGCCTGCTGCTCCACCGCCGTGGCCATTTGCATTGACATGTCGGCAATGCGCGACACCGCCGACGTAATGCCGCTCAGGCTCTTTTCCGTTTCCACCACACGGCCCAGCCCCGCCTCGGCACCAATCTTGCCCTGCTCGGCCACCGCCACCGACGAGCCGGCGCGATCGCTCAGCTCCGCCACAATACGGTGGATCTCGCCGGTGGACTCCCGGGTCCGCGCCGCCAGCCGGCGCACTTCGTCGGCCACCACCGCGAAGCCCCGGCCCTGCTCGCCGGCCCGGGCCGCCTCGATGGCGGCATTGAGCGCCAGCAGGTTGGTCTGCTCCGACAGGGTTTCAATCATGTCCGCAACCTGAGCAATGCCGGTGATCTGCTGCGCCAGCCGCTGCACCTCGGCACCGATATCGTCCACGGTATTTTTCAGCCCGGCAATGGCTTCCCGGGTGACACCGGCCATCTCCAGGCCCTGGTAAGCCATCTGGCTGGCCCTGTCGGCCTGCGTGGCGGTTTCCTGCACATGGGCGGTGACGTCGTTGATGCTGGCGCTCATCTCGTGCATGGCGGTGGCCACCTGCTCGGTTTCCTGACGCAGACCGGCCATGCCATTCCGGGCCTGGCGGGACCTTGCCTGGCCGCTGTCGGAGCTGCGGGTCACCTGGCCGGCGGCGTCTTCAATGCGGGTAATGGTGGCCGTCAGCCGGGCCTTTTCACTGCGAATGCCCGCCTTGAGCCGGCCCAGCATGCCCTGCTCCCGGCTGTGGGTATGCACGGCCAGCTCGTGGCGAAAGGCACCGCCCAGCAGTTCATCGAGCCGGATCAGGGTGTGCCGGTGCCAGTGGCTCACCCAGCCGCCAAAGGCGGCCAGCGACAGTAATTCGAGCATCACCGCGGCGTCGGTATTGCCACTGACCAGCAGGGCGGCAACCGGAAGCTGGGCGGCCCCCAGCCAGCACCAGGGCCGGGACAGTATGGAGGCGCGTGGCAGGGACGCCCCCGCCCGCAGCCGGGCGTAAAGCCGCTCGGCCCGGGCCACGTCTTCCCGGTCGGGGCAGGCGCGCACCGATTCAAACCCCACCACCTTGCCGCCCTCGGTAATGGGCGACACATAGGCATCCACCCAGTAGTGGTCGCCGTTCTTGCAGCGGTTTTTGACCAGGCCCATCCAGGGCTGTCCCGCCTTGAGATGCTCCCACATGACCTTAAAGGCGGCCGGTGGCATGTCCGGATGACGCACCAGATTGTGGGGCTGGCCAATCAGCTCCTCACGGGGATAGCCGCTGACGTTCACAAAGGCGTCGTTGCAGTGAAGAATATTGCCGTGAATATCGGTGGTCGAGACCAGCCGCTCACTGGCGTCGAAGGTGCGTTCCCGGTGGGTAACGGGAAGGTTCTCTCTCATAGTGCATCCTTACATAACAGCGGGTACCACATGTCCCGACGGACAAGCCCGGAGGGATTATAGGGAATAACGTCACCAACCGCTCTTTTCTTGATCCGGATCACACTACTTGATCGCCGGGTGCCGGGGATGCTGGCCGTATGAGTATTGGTTCAATCCGCTTGCCCCGCGACTATTTCTTGCTTATTTGAACTTGAACACTTAAGTCCGCGCGCCCAAGTGTCATACAATGGGCGCCGGAAATTCCGCGCAGCGGATTCAAGTCCAGCGCCAGTACCCAATATCCTCTGGTACCAGGCGCGGCCGCTGCTCCCCCAACATCAACCTGGGAAATAGGGAAATAATGACCACCAAACAATCGACCATCGTCTATACCCTGACCGACGAAGCCCCCGCTCTGGCCACCTACTCTCTGCTGCCCATTATTCGCACCTTCACCGACGCCGCCGGCATTGATGTTACCCTGAGCGACATCTCCCTGGCCGGCCGCGTACTGGCCGCCTTTCCCGAGCGCCTGACCGACGAGCAGCGCGTGGCCGACGGCCTGGCCGAGCTGGGTGAGCTGACCCAGGACCCGCACGCCAACATCATCAAGCTGCCCAACATCAGTGCTTCGGTGCCCCAGCTGCGCGCCTGCATCAAGGAGCTGCAGTCCCAGGGTTATAACGTGCCCGATTTCCCGGAAGAGCCGAAGACCGACGAAGAAAAAGCCATCCGCGAGGCCTACTCCAAGGTGCTGGGCAGCGCAGTAAACCCGGTGCTGCGCCAGGGTAACTCCGACCGTCGCGCCCCGGCCGCGGTCAAGGCCTTTGCCCGCAAATACCCCCATTCCATGGGAGCCTGGAGCAAGGCGTCCCGCTCCCACGCCGACTACATGACCGGCGGTGACTTCTTCTCCAGCGAGCAGTCCGTGACCATGGACAAGGCCCAGACCGTGCGCATCGAGTTCATCGGTCAGGACGGCAAGCCCCAGCTGAAAAAAGAGCTGGCGCTGCAGCAAGGTGAAGTGCTCGACAGCATGTTCATGAGCGCCAGGGCGCTGGAAAGCTTCTTTGAGCAGACCCTGCAGGACTGCAAGGAAACCGGCGTGATGTGGTCCCTGCACGTCAAGGCCACCATGATGAAGGTGTCTCACCCCATCGTGTTCGGCCACGCGGTCAAGGTGTTCTACAAGGAAGTGTTCGACAAGTACGGCAAGCTGTTTGACGAGCTGGGTGTAAACCCCAACAACGGCATGAGCAGCGTACTGGAGAAGATCAAGAGCCTGCCCCAGTCCACTCAGGAAGAAATCGAAGAAGCCATTCACGACTGCTACGAGCACCGTCCGGAGCTGGCCATGGTGGACTCGGTGAAAGGCATCACCAACCTGCACGTGCCGAGCGACGTGATCGTGGACGCCTCCATGCCCGCCATGATCCGCAACTCCGGTCAGATGTGGGGCCGCGACGGCAAGCTGAAGGACACCAAGGCGGTGATGCCCGAGTCCACCTATGCCCGCATCTATCAGGAAGTGATCAACTTCTGCAAGACCAACGGCGCCTTTGATCCGCGCACCATGGGCTCGGTGTCCAACGTGGGCCTGATGGCGATGAAGGCCGAGGAATACGGCTCGCACGACAAGACCTTTGAGCTGACCGAAAACGGCACCATGCGGGTGGTCAACGAGGCCGGCGAGGTGCTGATGCAGCACGACGTGGAAAAAGGCGACATCTGGCGTGCCTGCCAGACCAAGGACGCCGCCATTCGCGACTGGGTCAAACTGGCGGTGAACCGCGCCCGCAACTCCGACACCCCGGCGGTGTTCTGGCTGGACGACGAACGCGCCCACGACAACGAGCTGCGCAAGAAGGTGGAAGCCTACCTGCAGGAGCATGACCTGTCCGGCCTGGACATTCGCATCATGGCCTACAACGAGGCCATTCGCTTCTCCATGGAGCGCATGAAGCGCGGCAAGGACACCATTTCCGTGACCGGCAACGTGCTGCGTGACTACCTGACCGATCTGTTCCCCATCATGGAACTGGGCACCTCCGCCAAGATGCTGTCCATCGTGCCCATGCTGGCCGGCGGCGGCATGTACGAGACCGGTGCCGGCGGCTCCGCGCCCAAGCACGTGCAGCAGCTGATGGAAGAAAACCACCTGCGCTGGGATTCCCTGGGTGAGTTCCTGGCCCTGGCAGTGTCGCTGGAGGAGCTGGGCATCAAGGAAGGCAACGACCGCGCCAAGCTGCTGGCCAGGTGTCTGGACAAGGCCACCGAGCTGCTGCTGGACAACGGCAAGTCACCGTCCCGTCGCGCCGGCGAGCTGGACAACCGCGGCAGCCACTTCTATCTGGCCCTGTACTGGGCTCAGCAGCTGGCCACCCAGACCGAGGACGCCGAACTGGCCGCCCACTTCGCGCCCCTGGCCAAGGCCCTGGCCGACAACGAAGACCAGATCGTCAGCGAACTGAACGCCGTGCAGGGCCAGCCCGCCGGCGTTCAGGGCTACTACCATGCCGATCCGGCCGTTCTGGAAAAGGTGATGCGCCCCAGCACCACCCTGAACCAGGCCCTGGCCCAGCTGAACGGCTAAGCCGGCCTCCGACAGCAACAACATGCAAACCCGGCCACGGCCGGGTTTTTTATTGGCCGGTATTCACCTTCACCCAATCTGGGCGCTCACAACGGTGACGGCGAGGATCATCATGCTAGACTTGGCCTTACCGGTTAGTTAAGGATGCAAACGGAGCCGCCGGTAACCCGCCTGACCGGCAACGCCAGGGAGCGGCGAACATTCCATCTTCAATCCTCAGGAGCACAGCCACCCTCATGAACCGATCCATTGTCTGTTCCCTTGCCGCCCTGTCACTGCTGGCCGCACCGGCCATGGCCCAGTCCTGGAGCGGCAGCGTTGGTCTTTCCGCCACCCAGGCCCCCGATTACCTGGGCAGCGATGACTACGAGACCAGAGTGCTGCCGGACGCCAACCTCAAATACGGTGAGCTGTTTTACCTCAACTGGCGCGATGGTCTGGGCTGGAACCTGTATCAGCAACAGGACTGGAGCCTGTCGCCCTTTGTCGGCTACACCCCGGGGCGGGATAACGACGGTGACCTGCACCGTTTTGCGCGCGTGGACGGCGGCCTGACCGGCGGCCTGCGCCTGAGCTACCAGCCCGGCTTCTGGCGCTTCAGCCTGCAGGGCCAAACGCCGCTGACCGGTGATGTGGACGGCTACCAGCTGACCCTGCGCGCCGGCTGGCGGGATCAAATTGCACCGGGCTGGACCGCCGGCTTTGGCCCCAGCCTGACCTACAGCAGCAAGGAGTGGACCCAAAGCCTGTTTCGCGTGTCCGCCGGCGATGCCGCCCGCAGTGGCTTCAGCCGTTATGAGCCCGGCGAGGGTTACTGGCGTCTGGGCCTGAGCGGCAACATCAATTACCGTGTTGCCGCAAACTGGTCGGTCACCGGCCTGGCCGGCATCACTCAACTCACCGGCGATGCCGAAGACAGCCCCATCGTCAAACGGGCCGGCGAGGCCACCCAGGCCCTGGCCGGTATGGTGCTGAGCTACCACTTCTGAGCCTTTGGCCGAGGAGCATGTCGGCCAGACTCCGCAATGCGAAGCAGCAGCAGGCTTGCCTCCACCGGCACGCGACAAGTACTTCCATGTGCCGGTCGGCTACGGCAATCCCTGCTACTGCTTCATGTCATACCGGCGCCGCCGGTGTGAGGGGTTCAGGCAACCCGGCTTGCCTGTTTTGCGTTTCGTCGTCTACGCTGATGTTTCAGTCTGAGCGGTCAACTTGCTTACCACTGTAATCTTTCGCCCCCTATCATCCCACTCATGTTCCCGCACTTGCAAAAGCCAACAAAGTCACCCAAAAACCGCCAAAAAATCATAACAACGCAAGCATAATAACCAAAACACATCAGAATCCTTTCTTTCCACCTCTTAAAAACGTATTTGAACGAGCCCCTTTTCTTGCGTCTTGTTGCTTATTTTGCCAGTCTATAAACGCAATTAAAGTTAGAGCACGAAACCATAACGGAGCACCAAATGGATATGCAAAAGGGATTCAAGCTCAAGCAACTGGCCGGTGTGTCGGCCCTGGCCCTGTTCGCCTGTGGCGCCGCCCAGGCCGATACCTGGCGTTACGCCCATGAGGAATACGAAGGCGACGTGCAGGATGTGTTCGCCCACAAGTTCAAGGAATACATCGAGGACAACTCGGCGCACCAGCTGCAGATCTACCGCTTTGGCGAGCTGGGCGAGTCGGACGACATCATGGAGCAGACCCAGGCGGGCATTCTGAATTTCGTGAATCAGTCCCCCGGCTTTACCGGTGCTCTGATCCCCGAAGCGCAGATCTTTTTTATTCCCTACCTGATGCCCACCGACATGAAGGACGTGGTGAGCTTCTTTCGGGAAAGTGACGCCATCAACGAGAAATTTCCGAAACTCTACGCGGAAAAAGGCCTGAAGCTGCTGAAAATGTACCCGGAAGGGGAGTTTGTGGTCACGCTGGACGAGCCCATCACCACCCCCGAAGAGCTGAAGAACAAGAAGGTACGGGTGATGACCAACCCGCTGCTGTCGGAAACCTACTCCGCCTTTGGCGCCACCCCCACCCCCCTGCCCTGGGGCGAAGTGTACGGCGCACTGCAGACCAACATGATTCAGGGCCAGGAAAACCCCATTTTCTGGATCGAGTCCGGCGGCCTGTATGAGGTGTCGCCCAACCTTATCTTCACCGGCCACGGTTGGTTCACCACCGCCATGATGGCCAACCAGGACTTCTACAACGGCCTGTCGGACCAGGACAAGCAACTGGTGCAAAAGGCCTCCGACTACGCCTTTGAACAGACCATAGAACATATCGACGGCCTGGCCGAGCGCGCGCTGGAAAAGATCACCAGCAGCAGCGACGAGGTGACTGTTACCCGCCTGAACGAAGAGCAGATTGCCGCCTTCCGTGCCCGCGCCCCCCAGGTGGAAGCCAAGTTCATTGAAATGACCGGTGAGCGTGGCCAGGAACTGCTCAACACCTTTAAAGAAGATCTCGAAAAAGTGACCAACTAACCGATAACGGGGCGCTTTGCGCCCCTTCTCTTTTACCCTGGCCGGCTCTTTTAACCGGTCAAGGAGCACGGTATGAACAACAACAACCAGGACATCGTCGAGGACGACACCGCCAGTTATCATTCCGGCCTGCCCGGGGTACTGGGCTGGCTGGACGAATGGATTGCCCGCATCGAGGCGGTCATGCTGGCCGCCGGCGTGCTGCTGATGGCCATCAACACCTGCGCCAACGTCATTGCCCGCTTTGTGTTTGGTGAGGGTTTTTTCTTCTCCGGCGAAATCAACCGCATTCTGATTATTCTGATCACCTTTGCCGGCCTGGGCTACGCCGCCCGTCACGGCCGCCATATTCGCATGTCGGCCCTGTACGACTCGCTCTCCGTTCGGTTGCGCAAGGTGCTGATGGTGCTGATCGCGCTGTTTACCTCGGCCGTCATGTTTTTTCTCTGTTATCACGCCTACGGCTATATCGAGACCCTGTACAGCCGCGGTCGCATTCTGCCGGCACTGGGCTTTGAGATCTGGTGGATTTACCTGTGGGTGCCGGTGGGTTTTGCCATAACCGGCATTCAGTATTTGCTGACCGCCGTCAAAAACCTCACCAGCCGGGGGGTATTTCTTTCCACCGGTGTGCCGGACGGCTATGGCGACACCGAAACCGAAGTGTAAAAGGTGAACTCCATGGCAACACTGTTAATGTCGATCATGATTGGCCTGCTGCTGCTGGGCTTTCCCATGATGATTCCGCTGATCACCGCCGCCGTGGTGGGCTTTGTGATGATGTTCGACGGCTTTGGTCAGATGGGCACCTTTATTCAGCAGATGATGGGCGGCATTCGCCCGGCCTCGCTGATTGCCGTGCCCATGTTTATTCTGGCCGCCGACATCATGACCCGGGGCCATTCCGCCGACCGGCTGATCAACATGGTGATGGCCTTTATCGGTCACATCAAGGGGGGGCTTGCCATCAGCACCGCCACCTCCTGCACCCTGTTCGGCGCCGTGTCCGGCTCCACCCAGGCCACCGTGGTGGCGGTGGGCTCGCCGCTGCGGCCCAAAATGCTGCGCGCCGGTTATTCCGACCCCTTCACCCTGGCACTGATCATCAATGCCAGCGATATCGCCTTTCTGATCCCGCCGAGCATCGGCATGATCATCTACGGGGTGATTTCGGAAACCTCCATTGCCGAGCTGTTTATCGCCGGCATTGGCCCGGGGCTGCTGATCCTGGTGATGTTCTCGCTCTACTGCCTGTATTACGCCCACAAGAACGAAGTGCCCACCGAGCCCAGGGCCAGCTGGCGCGAGCGCGGCGTGGCCGTGCGCCAGGCGCTGTGGCCGCTGTTCTTTCCGGTGATTATCGTGGGCGGCATTTACGGCGGTATATTCAGCCCCACCGAAGCCGCCGCCGTGTGCGTGCTTTATGCCTTTTTGCTGGAGTTCGTGGTATTCCGCTCGCTGAAGCTGCCCGATATCTACCGCATCGCCAAGTCCACCGGACTGATTACCGCCGTGGTGTTTATTCTGGTGGCGGTGGGCAACGGCTTTTCCTGGATATTGTCATTCGCCCAGGTGCCGCAGACCATTCTGGAGTCGGTGGGCGTGAACGAGGCCGGCCCGGTGGGTGTGCTTATCGCCATTTGCGTGGCCTTTTTTATCGCCTGCATGTTTGTGGACCCCATTGTGGTGATCCTGGTGCTGACGCCCATTTTCGCCCCGGCCATTCAGTCTACCGGGCTGGATCCGGTGCTGGTGGGGGTGCTGATCACCCTGCAGGTGGCCATCGGCTCGGCCACGCCGCCCTTTGGCTGTGACATTTTCACCGCCATCGCCATTTTCAAGCGACCCTATATGGAAGTGATCCGCGGCACCCCGCCCTTTATCTTTATGCTGGTGGCCGCCGCCGGGCTGATTATCGCCTTTCCCGACATTGCGCTGTATTTCCGGGATCTGGCCTTTGCGGACTGACAGGAGGCTGAGTGTTTAAACGAATCGTGGTGGCCGTGGACGGCTCCGACAGCGCCCTGCGGGCGGTAGACAAGGCGGTGCGGCTGCAACAGCTGCTGCCCGAGGCCGAGATTTTGCTGATTTGCGTGTACAAGCACCACAGCCTGTTCGAAGCCAGCCTGTCCATCGGCCGGCCGGCAGAGATGGACATACCCGACAAGGTGCTGTCGGAATACGCCCGGGAGGTGGTCAACCACGCCAAAACCCATGCTCAGGCGCAGGGCGCCACCCATTTGCGCGGCTTTGTGCGCGGCGGCCGGCCTTCCAAAGTGATAGTGCAGTTCGCCAGAGAAAAGGACGCAGATCTGATTGTGGTGGGCACCCGCGGCACCCACAGCGACAAGGAAGGCATGCTGCTCGGCAGCGTGTCCCACCGGGTGACCAGCGCCGCCAGATGCCCGGTGCTGGTGGTGTGAGTACGGCTGACTGCTCGCCTTGTTCGGGAGTGGCTCCGGCTCTGGTAAGCTTCGCACCATACTGAACGCCGGATACTCAGCAGCAAGGGCCTGCCCCATGAAACTTTCCCAGCTCAATGCCTTCAAGGCCATTGTGGAATGCCAGACCGTTACCGCCGCCGCGGAGCGGCTCAACCTCAGCCAGCCGGCGGTGAGCCGGTTGCTGGCGGCGCTGGAGCAGCGGCTGGGATTTCAGCTGTTTGTGCGCAAGGGCAACCGCCTGCAACTCAGCGACGACGGCGAGGCCTTTTATCTGGAAGTGGCCCGGGCCTTTGAAGCGTTCTCCGGCCTGGATCAGGCCGCCGCTTCCATTCGCGAGCATCGTTTTGGCCGCCTCAATATGGCCGCCATGCCGCTGCTGTCCGGTGCTTTTCTGCCCCGCACCCTGGCGCGGTTTTTACGCCAGGCGCCGCAAATGAAGGTGTCCCTCAAGACTTTCCGCTCGGAAGAGGTAATGCACAGGGTACAGAGTCAGACCTTGGATATCGGTTTTGCCTTTGTCGATGCGCCCCTGGCCGGCGTGAATGCCCGCCGGGTGAAATGCGAGTCGGTCTGTCTGTTACCCGCCTCTTCACCCCTGGCGGAAAAAACCTGTATAGATGTATCCGATCTCGCCGAATCGCCACTGATCCGCCACGAAAAGGACATCAGCCAGCGCAAGATAGACGCCCTGCTGCGCCGCTACCAGCTCAGCCTGAGCGAACATATTGAGGTCTCTCTGGCCACCTCGGCGGCGGCGCTGGTGCGCGAAGGGCTGGGCGTGGCCATTACCGATCCCTTTACCGCCCGCATGGCCAGCGAGCAGCAAGCCGTGCTGACCCGGCCGCTGGCCTTCTCCCTGCCCTTTGAGTTCGACATTCTGTTTCCGGCGCTGCGCCCGGCCAGCCGCCATGCGGATCGCTTTGTGGAAGCCTTTGCCGGCCTCGCCGCCGAGATGAACATTGAGCTGCGTATCGATCCCAGGCGATCCCTGCAGGAGCAAGTGTGATAAATATCACGCTTTTTGCGCCATGCCTCGGCGCCGCATCATTCAATTAACAACTTAATCATCAGTTAATTACATCACTCCTTCGGTCCGACCATGCATTTTTGTAATACTTGGAAACGGGCCGGGCATTATTCCGCGCTCATGGTTTTTTCTAGTCTGGCGGCATTCGTCATACACAGAGGTAACCACCATGAGCTTGCGTGTTTCCGTTATCGGCTCCGGCAATGCCGGCCTGACCGCCGCCTACCATTTTTCCCTGCTGGGCGCGAATGTGTGCCTCTATGGCGCTCCCGGCTTTGATCAGCCCCTTGCCGACATCGCCGAACGCGGCGGCATTGAAGCCTTGGCCGAATTCAACGGCGTGCCACTGGAATTTGCCGGCGTTCAGCCCATTCACACCCTGAGCCGGGATCTGGCCGAGACGGTGGCCTTTGCCGATGTGCTGGTGCTGCCGGTGCCGTCCTTTGCCCAGGAGCCGCTGTTCCGGGCCATGCTGCCGCACCTGAAAAATGGCCAGACCCTGATGCTGATGCCGGGCAACTACGGCTCCTTGGTGTTTGATCGCCTGCGCCGGGAGCAGGGCTATGACACCCTCGACGTGACCCTGGTAGACGCCATTTCCATACCCTGGGCCACCCGCATCGTGGGCCCGGCTCAACTGGCCATTCTGGGCATGAAGGAGCAGCTGCCGGTGGCCGCCCTGCCCGCCAGCCGCACCCAACAGGCCATTGAACAGCTGCAGCCGCTGATGCCCCTGCCGCTCACCGCCCTCGACAACGTGATTGCCGCCGGCCTGGAAAATATCAATTTTGGTGGTCATCCCCTGCTCACCACCCTCAACATGGGCCTGCTGGAGAACTTCAACGGCCAGTACAACTACTACAAGGACTGCTGTTCACCGGCCACCGCCCGGGCCGCGGCGGTGATGGAGCAAGAACGGCTGGCGGTGGGCCGGGCCCTTGGGTTGTCGCTGAAAACCGAGCTGGAGGCCATGAACAGCCTCTATGGCCTGAACGCCGGCAGCGTGTATGAGCTTAACCGCACTTCGGAAACCCACGGCAAGCTCAACAGCGCGCCCAAATCCTCCCAGGATCGCTACATCACCGAAGACGCCGCCTTTCTGCTGGTGCCCTGCTTTGAGCTGGGACGGCTGGCCGGGGTGCGCACGCCCCTGGTGGAGTCCTGTCTGCA
Organism: Oceanimonas pelagia; assembly: GCF_030849025.1. NCBI lineage: Bacteria > Pseudomonadati > Pseudomonadota > Gammaproteobacteria > Aeromonadales > Aeromonadaceae > Oceanimonas > Oceanimonas pelagia. Next base: position 88,411 of record NZ_CP118224.1, on the reverse strand, counting down.
TATCGATAACGCCTATAACAATACCGACTATTTCAGCAACGGACGCACCCTGGAAAAAATGGGCCTGACCGGTAAATCGGTTCAGGAAATCATGGCTATCGTGGCCTGATCCCGCGCGGCGAAAACCCGGTTTTCGCCGCCGGTCACCACCCCTCAATAAGGACATTACCATGACCAAAATAAAGTTCCCTTCTGCCTGCACCATACTGTTCTTTCTGACCATCATCATGGCCGTGCTCACCTGGGTGGTGCCCGCCGGCCAGTACCAGATGACCAAGAACGAAGAGCTGGGCCGCATGGTGCCCAAGGTGGGCACCTATGAAGCGACAGACGCCAACCCACAGGGCATTTTTGAAGTGCTGATGGCTCCGGTGCAGGGCTTTTACGATCCGGCCAGCTACGTGGCCCGGGCTGCGGATGTGGCGCTGTTTGTGCTGGTGATCGGCGGTTTTCTCGGTGTCATGACCCGCACCGGCGCCATTGACGCCGGCATCAATGCCAGCATGACCCGGCTCAAGGGCCGGGAAAAATGGATGATTCCCCTGCTGATGGGCCTGTTTGCTCTTGGAGGCACCGTGTATGGCGCCGCCGAGGAAACCCTGCCCTTTTATGCCCTGTTAATCCCGGTGATGATCGCCGCCGGCTACGACAGCGTGGTGGGCGTGGCCGTTATCATGATCGGCGCCGGCATCGGCTGTCTGGGCTCCACCATCAATCCCTTTGCCACCGTGATCGCTTCCAACGCCGCCGAGATCAGTTTTATGGACGGCATCGGTCTGCGCCTGGCCATTCTGCTGCTGGGCTGGCTGGCCTGTGTGATCTACGTAATGCGTTATGCCGAAAAGGTAAAACAGGATCCGTCCCGCTCCGTGGTAGCCCACCAGAAGGAAGAAAACGAATATCACTTTTTGGGAGATAAAAACCATGAAGTGCCGGCCCTGACCGGCAGGCACAAGCTCATTCTCGCCATTTTCGCGGTATCGTTCGGCATCATGATCTGGGGTGTATCGGCGGGCGGCTGGTGGATGGCCGAGCTGTCGGCGCTGTTTATCGGTGCCAGCATCGTAGTGGGCCTGGTGGGGCGGCTGTCGGAAGCCGATATGACCGGCAGCTTTATCGACGGCGCCCGGGATCTGGTGGGCGTGGCGCTGATCATCGCCATTGCCCGCGGTCTGGTGGTGGTGATGGACAACGGCAATATCACCCACACCATTCTTCACTACGCCGAAGGCATGCTGGCGGATCTGCATCAGGTGGCCTTTATCAACGCCATTTACTGGATAGAAGCCTTTATGAGCCTGATTGTGCCTTCGTCGTCCGGCCTGGCGGTGTTGTCCATGCCCATACTGGCGCCCCTGGCCGACTTCTCCGGCGTCAGCCGCGAGCTGGTGGTGACCGCCTATCAGTCCGCTTCCGGCCTGCCCAACCTGATCATGCCCACCTCCGGCATCGTGATGGGCGCCCTGGCCATTGGCCGGGTCTCTTTCGGCGCCTGGCTGAAGTTCATCGGCCCACTGCTGCTCATGCTCAGCGCCATGGTGATGGCCCTGCTCAGCCTGGGTGTGATGATCGCCTGAGGCTGAAATCAGGCAACAAAAAAGGCCGGTGAGTTTACGCTCACCGGCCTTTTTATTTACATGAGGGCGGGTTACTTTGCTTTTTGCTCATCGGCCATGCAGGCCGCGGCGGTAAACAGCACGTCGGTGGAGCTGTTCAGGCCGGTTTCGGCAGAGTCCTGCAGCACACCGATAATAAAGCCCACGGCCACTACCTGCATGGCAACCTCGTTGGGAATGCCGAACAGGCTGCAGGCCAGAGGGATCAGCAGCAGTGAGCCGCCGGCCACACCGGAAGCTCCACAGGCGGAGACCGAGGCCACCACACTCAGCAGCAGGGCGGTCATCAGATCCACCTCAATGCCCAGCGTATGCACCGCAGCCAGAGTGAGCACGGTAATGGTAATGGCGGCGCCGCCCATGTTGATGGTGGCCCCGAGCGGAATGGACACCGAGTAGGTGTCTTCATGCAGCCTGAGCTTTTTGCACAGCTCCATGTTCACCGGAATGTTGGCGGCGGAGCTGCGGGTAAAGAAGGCGGTCACGCCGCTTTCACGCAGGCATTGCAGCACCAACGGATAAGGGTTGCGGCCGATTTTCAGGTACACCAGCACCGGGTTGACCACCAGGGCGATGATCAGCATGGCGCCCAGCAGCACCGCCAGCAATTGCGCATAACCCCAGAGGGCATCAAAGCCGGTGCTGGCAATGGTGTTGGCCACCAGGCCAAAAATACCCACCGGCGCCAGCCGGATCACGAATTTGACGATGGCCGACACGCCCATGGACAGATCGCCCAGCAGGGTTTTGGTGCTGTCACCGGCATGGTGAAACGCCAGCCCCAGCCCCACGGCCCAGGCCAGCACACCGATAAAGTTGCCGGTCAGCAGGGCGTTCACCGGGTTGTCGACAATATTGAACACCAGGGTCTGCAGCACTTCGCCAATGCCCTCCGGCGGTGAGGCGTCGCCGCCGTGACCGACCAGCACCAGCTCGGTGGGAAAGGCAAAGCTCAGCAGCACGGCGGTAAGCGCGGCGGCAAAGGTGCCCAGCAGATAGAGATAGAGAATAGGCTTGATGCTGGTCTGCTCGCCTTTCTTGTGATTGGCGATGGACGACATCACCAGCACAAACACCAGCACCGGGGCGACGGCCTTGAGCGCGCCCACAAACAGGCTGCCAAGCAGGCCGGCCGACTCGGCGGCAGCAGGGGCCAGCATCGCCAGCAGGGCGCCGGCCACAATGCCGATCAGAATTCGGGTTACCAGGCTGCCGCCATAGACCATGCGCAGCATAAGGGGTTGGGTTTGGTTCATAGTCATCCTTTGATGGTGAAAAATCCATCTCTTACACTAAAGACAGAACGACTTTATAGCAGATATGGCTAACAAAAAACCACAATGGCAGTTTTTTGCAGCGCCATACGCAGTTTTTTAACCACAAGACACCACAATAATTTTCGTTTGGCTCCTTTTATTGTCACGCCTGCTAGGCTTTACAGATCCGGTCGCCCCCGCGGCCGCACCATTAAAGGAACCCTATGCACCTGCTGCCTTTATTGCTCTCGCTGTTTGCGCTGCCGGTGGCGGCCCAGACCGCTTCTGCACTCCATGTGCCCGACTCTCTTCAGCCCTGGCAGGAATGGGTGCTGCACGGCGAAACGCAGGCCCGCTGTCCGCTGCTGTACCGGCAAAATACCGAGCGCCGCTGCGCCTGGCCGGGCCGGCTGATGCTGGATTTAACCGACGACGACGGCCGCTTTGAGCAAAACTGGCAGCTGTATGCTGACGCCGATATTCCCCTGCCCGGCAGCCGGGAACACTGGCCTCTGAACGTAACGGTCAACGGCAAGCCCGCCATCCTGACCGAGCGCGAAGGCCGGCCGCTACTCAGCCTGCCCGCCGGTGAATACCGGGTGGCAGGACGCTGGCAATGGGCCCGGCTGCCGGTGAGCCTGCAGCTGGATGCCGGCACCGGCCTGCTGGCGCTCAGCCTCAATGGTCAGGCCGTGGCCAGCCCCGAGCTGGATAAACAGGGCCGGCTGTGGCCGGGCCGGCGCCCCCAAGCTCAGGCTCCCTCCAGCAATCGCCTGGATATCAACGTCTATCGCCATATCGCCGACGACATTCCGCTGCGGGTGAACACCCGCATTGAGCTGAACGTGGCCGGCGAGCCCAGAGCGCTGCTGCTGGGTCCGGCCCTGCTACAGGATCATATTCCACTGGCGCTCAACAGCCCCCTGCCGGCCCGGCTGGAGCCGGACGGCCGCCTGCGCATTCAGGCGCGGCCGGGCCGCTGGCAACTCAACCTGAGCAGCCGTCACCCCGCCGAGGTGCACTCGCTGACCCTGCCCGCCATTCCCGCGCCCTGGCCTGAACAAGAAGTCTGGGTGGTGCAGGCCTATCCCCAGCTGCGACTGACGGAAATTTCCGGCCCTGTGACGGTGGATGCGGGCCAGAGTGGCCTGCCGCCCCGGTGGCAGTCACTGCCCGCCTTTCTGATGACGCCGGGAACCACCATGGCCTTCAAGGTGCTGCGCCGGGGCAATCCGGCCCCCGAGCCCGGTCAGCTGGCCCTGCGCCGGGAGCTGTGGCTGGACTTTGACGGCGGCGGTTACACCCTGAAGGACGTCTTTACCGGCACCCTTGAGCACAGCATGCGGCTGAATACTTCCCTGGCCCTGGGCCGGGTGGCGGTCAATGGCGAGCCCCGGCTGGTGACCGAGCTTGAAGCCGGCCAGCCCGGCGTGGAACTGCGACCCGGAGCGCTGAGCCTGGTGGCCGACAGCCGGTGGGAAGGCAACACCGGCACCCTGCCGGCGGTGGGCTGGACGCTCACGGTAAAGGAGTTAAGCAGCCGGCTGCACCTGCCGCCGGGCTGGAGCCTGCTGGCCGCCTTTGGCATGGACAACACCCCGCACACCTGGCTGCAACGCTGGACCCTGCTGGATTTGTTTCTGGTGCTGATCGCCGCCGTGGCGGCATACCGGCTGTGGGGCTGGCACTGGGGCCTGCTCACCCTGATCACTCTGGGGCTTATCTGGCATCAGCCTTCCGGAGTGGGACCGCCACGCTGGATCTGGCTGCATCTGCTGGCGGCCTGCGCCCTGCTGAAGGCGCTGCCCGCCGGCAGACTGCACCACTGGGTGTCGGGCTACCGGCTGCTGGCGTTGTTGGTGCTCACTCTCATTGCCATTCCCTTTATGGTGGACGAGCTGCGCACCGCCCTCTATCCGCAGCTGGCGCGGCCGGGTGCGGTGGCCCCCGCCGCCGTGGCCGGCAGCCCGCATCAGGCCAGAACCGAACTGGAAGCCAAGGCAGAAGCCATGGGAGATGAAGTCATGACATTATCGGGGGCTCCCTCACGGGAGCCCAGGCCTCTGCCCCGGCTGGATCCAAATGCCCTGGTGCAAACCGGCCCCGGTCTGCCGGACTGGCAGTGGCGCAGTGTGGAGCTCGGCTGGAACGGTCCGGTCACGCCAGCGCAACCGCTGCGGCTGGTGCTGCTCTCGCCCACGGTCAATACCCTGCTTAACCTGCTGAGGGTGGCGCTGCTGTGCCTGCTGGTGCTGCGCATGGCGGGCATGAGTGTCAGCCGGAGCAAGGGTCTGCATTTGCAACAAACACTGTGGAGCTGGCTGCCCGCCCTGCTGGTGCTGCCGCTGCTCACCGTTGCCCCCGGGGCCCGGGCCGAGTTCCCTTCACCCGAGCTGCTGAATGAGCTTAAAACCCGGCTGACCGCACCGCCCGAGTGCCTGCCCGAGTGTGCGCTTACTTCCAGCATGCAGCTGGACGCCACAAGGGAGCAACTGACGCTCACGCTGACTATTCATACTCACACCGGCCTGGCCGTGCCCCTGCCGGCCCAGCATCATGCCTGGCTGCCAGAGCGGGTATGGCTGAACGGCGCTCCCGCAGACGGGCTGTGGCGCAATGACCGGGGAATACTGCATTTGCCCCTGCCGGTCGGCATTCACAACATAGAGCTCGCCGGCCCGTTGCCGGCGCAGGACCGGCTGCAGCTGCCCCTGCCGCTGCCGCCCAAACGGGTGGAGGCCCGGCTTGAGGGCTGGCGGCTGCAGGGGGTAAACGAAAACGGTGTGCCCGAAGGCCGGCTGCAGCTCACGCGGCTGGCCGCCGACGGCAAGCCGGAAAACGCCGGCCTGAAGCCCGGCGTGCTGCCGGACTTTGCGCAACTGACCCGCACCCTGCAGCTGGGGCTGGACTGGCGGGTGGACAACCAGCTGGTGCGCCAGAACGACACCGAACGGGCTCTGCGCCTTGAAGTGCCGCTGCTTCCCGGTGAGTCGGTGCTTACCGACGGCATCAGGGTGGAAAACGGCAAGGCCCTGATCAGCCTGGCCGCCGGCCAGCGCCAGCTGAGCTGGCAGTCGGCGCTGGCGCGGGTTGACTCACTCACCCTTGAGGCACCGCAAACTCAAGGCTGGACCGAAACCTGGCGGCTGAATGCCAGCCCCATCTGGCATGTGAACAGCACCGGGCTGGCCCCGGTGCACCCTCAGGGAAGCGCCTTGCCCGAATGGCGGCCCTGGCCCGGCGAGCAGCTCACCCTTGCCATTGCCCGGCCAGCCGCCGTGCCCGGAAGCACGCTCACTCTGGATGCCAGCACCCTTGAAGTGCAGCCCGGCAAGCATGCCACCGATGCTCACCTGGAACTGACCCTGCGCAGCAGCCAGGGCGGCCAGCACAGCCTGCAACTGCCCGAGGGCGCCGAGCTGCAGTCGGTGGCCATCAACGGCCGCACCCTGCCCCTGCGCCTGAACGAGCAGACACTGACCCTGCCGTTAACTCCCGGCAGCCAGACCGTGCGCATTCACTGGCGGCAGACGCCGGGCATCGGCACTGTGTTCACCACACCCGGGGTCAGTCTCAACAACGACAGCGTCAACCATCGTATTGCACTGACTCTGGGCCAGGATCGCTGGGTGCTGTTTGCCGGCGGCCCCCGGCTGGGGCCGGCGGTACTGTTCTGGAGCCTGGTGGCCATAACCGTGCTGCTGGCAGCGGGACTGGCGCGGCTGCCACTGACTCCGCTGCGCTTTCATCACTGGCTGCTGCTGGGACTGGGCCTGACTCAGGTGCCGCTGTGGATGGCCGCCACCGTGGTGCTCTGGCTGCTGGCCCTGGGGCTGCGTGAACGCTGGCAGCACCAGCAGGCCGGGGGCTGGTTCAACCTGGCGCAAATTGGCCTGGTGCTGCTCACCCTGTTGGCGCTGGGCTATTTGTTCCATGCCATTCAGCAGGGCCTGCTGGGTCTGCCCGATATGCAGATAGCCGGCAACGGCTCCTGGGGGAACCGGCTGAACTGGTATCAGGATCGCACCGAAGCCACCTTGCCCACCGGCTGGGTACTGTCGGTGCCGCTGCTGATTTACCGGCTGCTGATGCTGGTGTGGGCGCTGTGGCTGGCCTTTGCCCTGCTGGGCTGGCTGCGCTGGGGCTGGCTAAGCTTTACCCGCGATGGACTGTGGCGACCGCTACAGTTACTGAAGCGGAGCGACAAGGCGCCCTGGAAAACGCCAAAAGCCCCGGAATAGGGTTCAGATGAGATCTGCCATGGGGTACCCTTAATCCTGTATTCAATAAAGGTGCCCCCATTTCGCCGAATAAGGAATAACGTCATGAAAAAGCTGCTGGCTTCGGCCATGTTTACCCTTTCTGCCGCCCTTGCCCTGCCGGCCATGGCGGCGGACCCCATTGTGGTATCGTCCAAAATCGACACCGAAGGCGGCCTGCTCGGCAACCTGATCTATCAGGCCCTGAACAACGCCGGACTGGAGGTGGAAAACCGCAGCCAGCTGGGCGGCACGCCCATCGTGCGCAAGGCCATTATCGCCGGTGAAATCGATATCTACCCGGAGTACACCGGCAACGCCGCCTTTTTTCATCAGAAAGAAGACAGCGACGCCTGGAAGCACTTTGACAATGGCTATGCCCTGGCCAGGCAGCTGGATTACGACGCCCATCAACTGGTGTGGCTGACCCCGGCCAACGCCAACAACACCTGGGCCATTGCCGTGCGCCAGGAAATTGCCGGCCCCAATAACCTGGCCACCATGTCGGATTTTGGCCGCTATGTGAGCGCAGGCGGCGACATCAAGCTGGCGGCCTCGGCGGAGTTTGTGTCCAGCCCCGCCGTGCTGCCCGCCTTTCAGCAGACCTACGGCTTTGAGCTGAGCGACGACCAGCTGCTGGTGCTCTCCGGCGGCAACACCGCCGCCACCATCAAGGCCGCCGCCCTGCAAACCGACAATACCAACGCCGCCATGGTCTATGGTACCGACGGCGCCATCGCCTCCGTGGGTCTGGTAGTGATGGACGACGACAAGGGCGTGCAGCCGGTCTACGCCCCCGCTCCCATAGTGCGGGAAAGCGTGCTCAAGGCGCACCCGGAGATCGCCGGCATTCTGGAGCCGGTGTTTCAGTCGCTGGATGTGAAAACCCTGCAAACCCTTAACAGCCGCATCGCCATCGGCGGTGAAAGCGCCGAGGCCGTGGCCGCCGATTATCTGGCGGGCCTGACTCAGGACTGATGAACCTGTAGGCCCCCATTTATTGGGGCAAACCATGCGACATACGGCACTGCCGCCCGGTTAAAACCGGGCCTACGGCATACGCAGGCCGGCAATGAAGAACGCAAAAATTTATCTCGGGGAGTCACCCATTCTTTTGTCATTAAAACCCGACAAGGTCGGCGGCCTGCTGGCGGCGGCGCTGGTGGCCAGCCTGCTGGCACTGCCCTTTGTCGGCCTGCAACCCAACCGTCTTTTTCCCGGCGAGGCCCTGAGTCTGCTGAATTCAGCAGGTATCACCGGCTTATGGCCGCTGCTGTTGCTGCCCCTGTGCCTGACTAACCGTGCCCTGCCCCTGCGGCTGTTGCTCACCACCGCCGCTCTGCCGCTGCTGCTTTATACCGCCGGTCACACCGCCACCGCCCTGCTGGAAAATGCCGGCCCCCTGGCCCGGGTCTCGCTGGGTGCCGGTTTCTGGCTGGCCTTGTTCTGGCTGTGCCTGCTGATCACCGACACCGCCCTGCGGCTGAAGCTCGGGCCATTGTCCCGGCTGGCGCTGGTAACCGTCCTTACCGGTGCCGTTATCGCCCTGCTGGCCGCAGGCCGCTGTGACGATCTTTCGTTACTGAAGGAGTTTCACAACCGCAGCGACTTCTGGCGGCAGGGCCTGCGCCATCTGCAGCTGGCCCTGGGCAGCATGGTGCCGGCGGTGCTGGCAGGCATTCCGCTGGGGGTGGCCTGCCATCGCTCGCCGGGACTACGGGCGGCGCTGTTTCCGGTGCTCAATATTTTGCAGACAGTGCCCAGCCTGGCCATGTTTGGCCTGCTGATGGTGCCGCTCAGCCTGCTGGCCACCGCATACCCCTGGCTGGGTGAGCTGGGCATTCGCGGCATCGGCGCGGCGCCGGCGGTAATCGCCCTGTTTCTGTATTCGCTGCTGCCGATCGTCAGCAACACGGCACTGGGTTTTGACCGGGTGGATGCCAGCATACGCGAGGCGGCCACCGCCATGGGCATGAGCCGCCGCCAGCGGCTGTGGCAGGTGGAATTTCCCCTGGCCATGCCGGTGATCCTGAGCGGCCTGCGGGTGGTGGTGACCCTCAATATCGGTCTGGTGGCGGTGGCGGCCCTGGTGGGCGGCGGTGGCTACGGCACCTACATCTTTCAGGGGCTGGGTCAGACCGCCACCGATCTGGTGATCCTCGGTGCCCTGCCCACTCTGCTGCTGGCGTTTCTGGCCGCCATGCTTATCGACACCCTGATCGCCCTGCAACAAGGCACTCGCGAATGATTGAAGTAAGAAACCTGAGCAAACAATTCGGCGGGCAGACTGCGGTAAAGGATCTGTCGTTCAAGGTGGACAGCGGCCGAGTCTGCGCCCTGGTGGGCACCTCCGGCTGCGGCAAGTCCACCACCCTGCGCATGCTCAACCGGCTGATTGAACCCAGTTCGGGCGAGATTTTCATTCAGGGGCAAAACGTCACCACCCTTCCCGCCGAGCAGCTGCGCCGGCGCATTGGTTACGCCATTCAGGGAGTGGGGCTGTTTCCGCATCAGACCATTGCCCGCAACATTGCCACCGTGCCGCGCCTGCTGGGCTGGAGCAAAACCGACATCGACGCCCGGGTGAGCGAGCTGCTGAGCCTGTTCCGGCTCGATCCCGCCACCTTTGCCGGCAAATATCCGCACCAGTTGTCCGGCGGCGAGCAACAGCGGGTGGGCGTGGCACGGGCGCTGGCGGCTCACCCTGAGCTGCTGCTGATGGACGAGCCCTTTGGTGCCCTGGATCCGCTCACCCGGGAACACCTGCAGGACGAGCTGCTGCATATACAGCAGCTGCTGGGCATCACCATCATCATGGTGACCCACGATCTGGAAGAGGCCATTAAAATGGCCGACGTGATTGCGGTGATGGACAAGGGCGAAATACTGCAGATGGACAGCCCCGACGTCCTGCTGCGCCACCCCAGGCCCGGCTTTGTGCAAAGCCTGGTGGGCGGCCAGGACAGATCCCTGCGGCTGCTGGCCACTCAGACCCTGGCGAAGATAATGACCCCGGTTACTCAGCCCTGTGATCCTGCCATGAGCGCCGGCACCAGCCTGCGTGACGCCCTGGCCGGGCTTATCTGGCAGGGCGCCGACCGGCTGACCGTGGTCAATGACGCCGGCCAACCGGTGGGCGAAGTGACCCTGAACGAACTGCTGAAACGGGGAGCCGGCGCATGACCCGCACGCTGGGCTGGCTGATCCCCGGGCTGTTGCTGGCCCTGCTTACCCTGAACATGGAGGCGCTGGCCCCGCTGTTTCGCCCCCTGGTCAACACCCCCGCGCCGGCCATTTACGCCCGCGACAGCTTTGCCAACCTGCTGGGCTGGCACGCGCTGGCGGTGTTTGCCGCCATTGCCGCCGCCACCCTGCTGGCGCTGGGCGCCGCCATCGCCGTGACCCGGCCTTCGGGCAAGGCCTTCTTTCCGCTGGCCCGGGCCGTGGCCAACCTGGGCCAGACCTTTCCGCCGGTGGCGGTGCTGGCGCTGGCGGTGCCGGCGCTGGGGTTTGGGCTGACCCCCACCCTGGTGGCGTTACTGCTGTACGGCATGCTGCCGATTTTTGAGAATGCGGTCACCGGCCTGCAGCAAATTCCCGCCAGCGTGCGCGAGGCCGCCAGGGGCATGGGCATGACGCCCTGGCAGCAGTTATGGCGGGTAGAACTGCCCCTGGCACTGCCCACCCTGGTGGCGGGTATTCGTATTTCGCTGATCATCAGCATCGGCACCGCCACCATTGGCTCCACGGTGGCGGCCAAGGGCTTTGGCGAAGTGATCATTGCCGGGCTGCTTACCGACAACCTGGCCTTTGTGCTGCAGGGCGGCATTATGGTGGCGCTGATGGCCATGGTGCTTGACGCCCTGCTCCGCCGCCTGGAGCAACGGCTGACGCCGCCGGGCGGGTGAAAATGCGGGGATTGGGGAAAATGTAGGCCCGAATTTATTCGGGCAAATGCGTTCACCTGCAACACTGCTGCCCCGATAAATCGGGGCCTACAAGATCACGGTTTAACCAAACCCAAGTGCTCCCGCAAGGTACTGCCTTCATACTCGGTGCGGAACAGGCCGCGGCGTTGCAGCTCGGGCACCACCTGATCCACAAAGTCCTCGATGCCGGCGGGCAGTGAGGGCGGCATCAGGTTGAAGCCGTCGGCACCTTCATTGCGGAACCACTGCTCCATGCGATCGGCTATCGACTCGGGCGTGCCCACCATGGTGCAGTGGCCGCCGCCGGCAGCAAGCCGGCCCAGCAGCTGGCGCACCGTGGGCTGCTCGGTCTCGATAATCCGCAGTATGGTGGCGTAGCGGCCCTTGGGGCCGGTGAAGGCGTCCAGCGACGGCAATGCCGGCACCGGGGCGTCCAGCTCCCAGCCGGAGCAGTCCTGTCCCACATAGGTGCCGAGCTGGCGTAGCGAGGCATCGGCGGGCAGCAGCTCGTCCAGCTCCCGCTGCTTGGCCCTGGCCTCGGCCTCGGTGGAGGCCACATAGGTCACCAGCCCGGGCATGATGGGCACGTCCACGTTGCGGCCGGCGTCCTTTACCCGGCGCTTGATGTCACGGTAGTAGTCCTGGGCCGCCGGCAAATCGTAGGCCACGGCGTAGATGGCCTCGGCGCATTTGGCCGCCAGCGCCCGGCCCTGCTCCGACGCACCGGCCTGAAACAGCACCGGATGCCCCTGGGGCGGGCGCGGCACATTGAGCGGGCCGTCCACCAGAAAGAACTCGCCCTGGTGGTTGATGGGGGTCACCTTGTCCGGGTCGGCATAGTGGCCGGCGCGATCCATCACCAGGGCCCCTTCCTGCCAGGAATCCCACAACTTGATCACCGCATTTACAAATTCCTCGGCCCGGCGATAACGCTCGGCGTGGGCCGGCATGGTCTCGTAGCCGTGGTTACGGGCTTCCACGTCAAACATGGAGGTCACCACGTTCCAGCCCATGCGGCCGTTGGAGATATGATCCAGCGAGGCCATCATGCGCGCCGCGTGAAAGGGGGTGAAAAAGGTGCTGGAGACGGTACTGATAAAGCCGATGCGATCCGTGGCCCGGCTCATGGCCGCCATGGCGGTGAGCGGCTCCAGAAACCAGTAGCTGCCGTCCGCCACATTGCCGGTAGACTGGCCGTCGGCAAAGAACACCGCATCCAGTTTGCCGCGCTCGGCGGTTTGCGCCAGCCGCTCGTAATAGCGAATGTCGCCCAACTGCTCCACCGCCGAGTTGGGATGACGCCAGGCCGCCCTGTGGTGACCGCACCCGAACAGAAACAGGTTCAGGTGCATCATGCGTTCATTCATGCTCATCAGTTTTTCACCAGACCGCCGTCCACCACCAGGTTCTGGCCGGTGACCGAGCGGGACCAGGGCGAGGCGAAGAACAGGGTGGCGTCGGCAAACTCCGCCGGCGTGGTTACCCGGCGCAGCGGCGTGCTGGCGGCGATATAGTCAAACACCGCTTCCGGCGTCGCCGCAGAGGCATCCGTGGTGCGCAGCAGACCGCCGGACACCATGTTAACGGTAATGCCGTCCGGGCCCAGATCCTGGGACAGGGTGCGGGTCAGCGACAGCAGCGCCGCCTTGGCGGCGGTGTAGTCGTGGTAGGGCACCACCGGGTTCTGGAACAGGTTGGTGCCCACGTTGACGATGCGGCCAAAGCCCTGCTTGCGCATGCCGCCCAGCGCCGCTTGAGTGGTGTGGAGGGCACCGCCCACCACGCCTTCCAGCTGCTGGTTGAGGTGCTCCCAGGCCAGCGCATCGGCATGGGTGCGGGCGTCGCCGTTAAAGGAAAACGCCGGCAGGGCGTTGTTGATTACCGTGGTCACCGGGCAGCCGAAATGGGCCTCGGCCTGCTCGAACATGGCCTGCACGGCGGCGGCGTCACGCACGTCGGCCTGCACCGCCAGCGCCCGCTCCGGAGCCTCGGCCACCAGTTTCTGCGCCGCCTCGGCGCTGTTCAGGTAGTTGATCACCACTTTCGCGCCTTCGCGCAGAAAGGCGCGCACCAGATGTTCACCCAGGCCGCGGGCACCGCCGGTGACCAGCACCAGTTGTTCGTTCAGCTTGATGGAAGTTTGCATTTTCTACCTCAACGGTGAGGCGAAGGCATGATGAGGCAGCAATGGCACCGGGCCGGCAGGCTGACATCCCTTCGCCAGTATGAACTGGATCAGGTTCTACGGGTGTTATCTCAGCCCTGCATCGCAGGACACCCCGTGTCTCGGCTCGAACCATAACATACCCCTGCGCTCAAGGGCGAGAGGCGTGAGGAGGGAAGGAGTGAGGGTGTAAAACTGCCTGCCAGGCCGCCTGCTTTCCCCTCCCCCTTCACGCCTCACATGTTCAGAAGTTTGGTGAAAAAGGCCCGGAGGTGGATAATGAAGGCATCGAAAGCCATGGATAACGCCGAGCCGACAATGACCACAACTACGACCACACTGACCATTACCCGCCCCGACGACTGGCACCTGCACCTGCGCGACGGAGAGCAACTGCAAGACACGGTACGCGACGCCAGCCGCTATCTGGGCCGCGCCCTCGTCATGCCCAACCTGGTGCCCCCCGTCACCACCACCGAGCTGGCGCTGGAATACCGCGACCGCATTCTGGCGGTGCGCCCCGAGGGCAGCCGGTTTGAGCCGGTGATGAGCCTGTATCTCACCGACAACACCCAGCCCGAGGAAATCCGCAAGGCCAGGGCCACCGGCAAGATTGCCGCCTGCAAACTCTATCCGGCCGGTGCTACCACCAACTCCGACTCCGGCGTGACCGATGTGAAAAACATCTACCCGGTGCTGGAAGCCATGCAGGAAACCGGCACCCTGCTGCTGGTGCACGGTGAAGTCACTGATTCCCGCATCGACATCTTCGACCGGGAAAAAGTGTTTCTGGAAACCGTGCTGCCCGACGTGGTGCGCGACTTTCCCGATCTGAAAATCGTGCTCGAGCACATCACCACCGAGCATGCGGTTAAATTCGTGGAGCAGGCCGGTGACAACGTGGCCGCCACCATCACCGCCCACCACCTGCTGTTCAACCGCAACCACATGCTGGTGGGCGGCATTCGTCCGCACTACTACTGCCTGCCCATTCTCAAGCGCAACACCCATCAGCAGGCGCTGGTGCGCGCCGCCACCAGCGGCAGCAAAAAGTTCTTTCTGGGCACCGACTCGGCGCCGCACTTCCAGCACCGCAAGGAAGCCGCCTGCGGCTGCGCCGGTGCCTACACCTCTCACGCCGCCATTGAGCTGTATGCCGAAGCCTTTGAAGAAGCCGGGGCGCTGGACAAGCTGGAAGCCTTTGCCAGCCACCACGGCCCCGACTTCTACGGCCTGCCCCGCAACCAGGATACCATCACCCTGGTGAAACAAGCCTGGACCGTGGGTGAAACCCTGCCCCTGGGCGGCGATAAACTGGTGCCGATTCGCGCCGGCGAAGAGATCAGCTGGCAGGTAAAATAAGCCATTTGCTTTTGAACAACGCGGCTCAGGCCGCGTTTTTTTATGCATGCAGGAAGCTACCAGAGGCTAAACACCATCCCCCGCACCTTCCACTGCTGCCCCCCCACACTACACCGCATTGACAATAAATCGCCCGCCCCTTACTCTCGGCGCACTATTCCTGGGGGAGCCCACACGGGCTGAGACTCCGCCACACCGGCGGTAACCCTTAGAACCTGATCCGGGTAATGCCGGCGAAGGGAAGGAAACGAACGATCCCGCACCATCCCGATCCGCCCTCTTCCTCTTCGCCCACACATCCCGGCCACTTAGCGCTCACTGGGGCAAAGGGAGAACACATGCTGGACACCACCACCGCCATTTTATGGCTCTGTTTATTTGCGGCGGTCTTCGCCATACCCGGGCTGCTTTACGCCCGCCGGCAAAACGATCAGCCGGAAGACTTTATTGTGGCCCGCAACAGCCAGAGCGGCACCGCCACCACCCTGACCCTGCTGGCCACCACCATGGGCACCTGGATTTTGTTCGGCCCGGCCCAGGCCGCCACCTGGGGCGGCATTGGTGCCATTACCGGTTATGCCCTGGGGGTGCTGGCGCCCCGGCTGGTGATGATTCCGCTCGGCAAACGCATTCGCGAGCTGATGCCCGCCGGCCACACCCTCACCGAATTTGTCATGGGCCGCTATGGCCGCGGCATGTTCGGCTTTGTGCTGGTGATCATGCTGTTTTACATGTTTATTTCGCTCACCGCCGGCCTCACCGCCATCGCCCAGATGGTGGCGCTGCTGGCGCCGGTGCCGCTGTGGGCCACCGCCGGCATCGTAATGGTGGCCACTCTGCTCTACACCCTGTATGGCGGACTGAAAGTCACCATTTTCACCGACCGGGTGCAGATGCTGGTGATACTGCCGTTTCTGCTCACCCTGATCGTGCTCGGCTGGCAGGCCACCGGCGGTCTGGCCCCGGCCCTGGCCGGCCTGCAGGAAAACGCCCCGCACCTGCTTGACCCGCTCGACACCACCGGGCTGAAGTCGGGCCTGACCTTCTTCCTCGCCGTGGTGCTGACCGGCCTGTTCTACCAGGGTACCTGGCAGCGGGTGTTTGCCGCCCGGGACAACAAGGTGATCCGCAACGGCTTTATTCTGAGCGGTGTGCTCAGCTTTCCCGTCATCTTCATCATGGGGCTGTTTGGCCTGGCCTTTGTGGGCCTGGGTTCGAACGGTGACGGCTCGGTGGCGCTGTTCAGCGTGCTCATGCCCAACATGCCGCTGTGGTTTGCCATTGGCCTGCTGCCCTTTGGCCTGGCACTGATCATGAGCAGCGCCGACTCCACCATCAGCGGCCTGACCAGTATGCTGGTGGTGGACCTGCGCCGGCTGCTGCCGCAAACCAGCGTGCATACCCTGCTGGGGCTGTCGCGCTGGCTGATTGTGCTGACGTCTGTTCCGGTGCTGTATGTGGCCTCTCAGGGCTTCAGCGTGCTCTATCTGTTTTTGCTGGCCGATCTGCTGTGCTGCGCCGCCGCCTTTCCGGTGTTTTTCGGCTTCTACAACGCCCGCTACCAGGGCTGGAATGCCATGCTCAGCACCCTCGGCGGCCTGGTGGCCGGCCTGATGCTGTTCCCGGCACCGGGGCAGGCCGCCACTCATTTGCTGGAGTCGTTCCTGCTGGCCACCTTTGTGCCGGTGGCGATCTCCGCCCTGCTGCTGCTGGTGCCCAGCCGCCAGCCCTTTGACTTTGCTGCTCTCGCCGGCAAGGTGCGCAGCCTGGAAAGCTGAGTTCGTTTCGTTGCAAAAAGGACCGGCATGCCGCCAGGCCACCGGTTTTTTTGCAAACAAAAGGTGCCAATTGATGCTGTTGCTCAGAGGCATGTGAGCATACACTGGATCCGTTTAAATACGGGATAACGGTCACCAATGAAGGGATGTCGGGTTATTCTGGTGCTATTGCTGGCATTGTGGAGCAGCGCACTGACGGCGGCATCAGCGGTGTTAACGGAGCAAGCAACCACCTCGCTGGCGGAAGCGCACCTGTGGCACGCCCTGCCTCAGGGCAACACCATCACACGTTTCAGCCAGCTGCGCGCCGCCCTCAATCACGCAGAGACAGTGGCCACCACCCTCGGAGGGGAAGGCACCTTTGGCCTGCGCCTGAACATAACGGCCCGGGCCGACCAGTCCGGCACCTGGTTTGTGCGCCTGCCCGCCAACTACCTCGACCGTGGCCTGGCCTACTGGCAACCCCGTGATGGCCGGCTGCGACCGCTGCCCGGGTTTGGCCAGGGTGCCAGCCGAAGTGCACGCCTGCTGCACCAGCAGGCACTGCCGCTCACACTTGCCCCCGGTGAAGCCGGCGTGCTGTGGTTGCTGATAGAGGCCAAAAAGTTTCCGACTCCGGTCCAACCCCATTTTGTGCCTGAGGCCGAGTTTTACCGACAGCAATTTGCAACCAACAGCACGACCCTGCTGGGCATTGCCGTCATGCTCACTTTGGGGCTGATAGCCCTGTTTGCCTATATCCGCACAAAGGCGCCGGTTACCCTGGCCTGTGCCGGCTATGTGGGTCTGCACGGCATTGGCTGGTTTGCCGCCTCCGGCGCCTGGGGGTTTCTTCTGGGAGTGGGCGACAGCAACCCGGCCTACTGGGGCATGATGCTGTTTCCCTTCGCCATTGCCTGCGCCAGCCAGTTTACCCGGTTGCTGTTTGACTGCCGCTCCCTGCACCCCCGGCTGAACCGGTTTTTCAACGTTCTGTCCGTGCTGTGCCTGGGGCTGGGCCTGCTGATGCCCTGGCTGCCCTTTGTGCTCGGCTATCAAATCTCCCACGCCATTGCCCTGCTGTGGGTGCCCACCGCCATTGCCACCGGAGCGGGCATGCTGGGCAAAAAGGACTTTCGTGCCAAATATTACCTGGCCGGCAACCTGCTGTATGGCGCGGCACTGCTGGTCTACATGCTGCTGCACATTGGCCGGCTCGATCTTGCCGGCTCCGCCGAGGTCATGGTGGTGCTGGCCCTGGCACTGGACTGTTTTTGCATTCTGCTGTCGCTGGCCGAATGGCTGCAGATGCAACAACAGGAGTACCGGCGCAGCTATCAGCTGTCTCGGCTGGATATCCTTACCGGCATAGGCAACCGCCATGCCTTTCACGAGCACATTGACCAGCTTGGCAACCGGCCCTACTGCCTGGTGTTTATCGACGTTGACGGCTTCAAGGCCATTAACGACACCCATGGCCATGACGAGGGCGATCGCTTTCTGGTGTTTGTCGCCCGGCAAATGCAGATGCAACTGGACAAGCTGGGCAGTGTGTATCGCACCGGCGGCGACGAATTTCTGTGGCTGGTGCCGATCACGCAACCCGACCGGTTTATGGCATTGCAACAGCAACTGCAGCAACGTTTGCACGCATCCGAAACCGCCCTGCGCCAGGCCGGCTGGCACAGCACCGGCCTGAGCCACGGCATGGCCACCAGCCTGGAAAGCAATGGCCTGTCCCAGTGTCTGGCGTTGGCAGATGAGCGCATGTATCAACACAAACACGGCAAAGTCAAGGCGGCCACTGGCCGCTTTGCCTGAGCCTCGCTCACTTCATCCCCAGCCTCTTCGCCAGTTTATGCAGGTTGCTGGGGTCCACGTCCAGCAGGCGGGCGGCGGCGGCCCAGTTGTGGTCGGTGGCGGCCAGGGCGTGTGCTATGGCCTGTTGCTGGGCCTGCTGGGTCACCTGTTGCAGGCTGGCCAGCGGGGGCGGCGATGCCACCGGTGCGGGCTTGCTTTCCGCCTGGGCAGGTTTGGTTAATGGCATGTCGCCGGCCAGATCCAGCAGTTCCGGCTCCAGGGTGATGATGTCGGCGCGGTCGGCGCCCCGACTCAGGGCCTTGATGGCGGCGCGGCTGATCACATGCTCCAGCTCACGCACATTGCCGGGCCAGGCATAGGCGCACAGGGCTTGTTCGGCGGCGGGCGACAGCCGCAGGCTGCGCAGCCCCAGCCGGCCCCGGTTCAGCTCCAGAAAATGGCCGGCCAGCACCAGCACGTCGTTTTCCCGCTCCCGCAGCGGCGGAATGGGCACCGGATACACCGACAGCCGGTGATAGAGATCGGCGCGAAAGTGGCCGTCGCGCACGCTGTCGTGCAGCTGGCGGTTGGTGGCGGCAATCACCCGCACGTTCACTTTGCGCGGCGCGTCTTCCCCCAGCCGCTGAATTTCGCCGTTTTGCAGCGCCCGCAGCAGCTTGGCCTGAATGCCGAGGGGCAGCTCCCCCACCTCATCCAGAAACAGGGTGCCGCCGTCGGCGGCCTCAAAGCGGCCGGGCCTGGCGTTGCCGGCGCCGGAAAAGGCGCCCTTTACATGACCGAACAGCTCGCTTTCGGCCAGGGATTCCGGCAAGGCGGCGCAGTTTACCTGCACCAGCGGCCGATCCCGCCGGGGCGAGCGCTGGTGCAGACGGCGGGCGAACAAGTCCTTGCCCACCCCGGTTTCACCGGTGAGCAACACCGGCAGATCCGAGTCGGCCACCACATCCAGCTCGTGCAGCAGCCGCTTGAGCACTGTGCTCTGTCCCAGAATTTCCCCTTCCGGGTGATCGCCCGGCAAGGCCGGCGCGTCCTGCCGGGCCAGCCGCAGGGCGCGCATGTCCCGCTCCAGCCGGGTCATGCGCACCGCGGCGGCCACGGTGAGCGCCAGCCGCTGCAGCGAGTCGCGGGCATCCTGATCAAAGGTGCCGGCGGTGAGCGCGTCCAGGGTCAGGGCGCCCCATTGCTCACCATTCACATACAGGCTGATGCCCATGCAGTCGTGCACCGGCAGCGCCTCACCCACATGGTGCTCCAACAGGCCATCGTAAGGATCGGGCAGGGGTGAGTCGGGCGCAAAGGCCACTGTGCTGCGGCTGGCCAGAATGGCCGCCAGCCGCGGGTGCTGGGCCACCACAAAGCGACGCCCCAGCGCCTCACGCACCAGGCCGTCGGTGGCCACCGGGCTGAGTACACCGTCCTGCAACCGCAGCAGGCACACGGCGCCGCAGCCAAAATGCTCGCGCACCATGCGCACCAGACTCTGCAGCCGCACGGCGCTGGGCAGCTCGGTGGCCAGATCCGCCAGCAGGAGTTCGTAAATCATGGTTATTTTTACCATTAAAGGGTTTTATACACCCTATTCCAGCAGGGTAAAAAACACCACAAAAAATTAATAACAACTTAAATCAATAACTTAGAAAGTGGCACATAACTTGCCACTTATTGAGCAAGGGTAACATGTACAAGGAGCCATCTCATGAGCCTGCTCAATCACTCCCTGGCCGCACTGGCCCGGGACCTTCCGGGGGCCACCCGGGTATTTCATCATTACCGGCTGGATTATTGCTGCGGCGGCCATGCCCTGCTGAGCGAGGCGCTGGCGGAGCGCGGCCTCGACAGCGCCGAGGTGCTCGCCCGGCTGGAAGCCCTGCCGGCCCGTAACGAAAGCGACATCAACTGGGCCGAGGCCGGCACCAATGAGCTGATTGATCATATTCTGGCCCGTTATCATCAGGTGCACCGCCAGCAGCTACCCGAGCTGGTGCAACTGGCCCGGCGGGTGGAAGCGGTGCACGAAGACAACCCCCTCTGCCCCAAAGGACTGGCGGAGCACCTGGAGGCCATGCGCCAGGAGCTGGAAAGCCATATGCAGAAGGAGGAGCAGATTTTGTTCCCCATGCTGCGCCGTGGCCTGTTTGCCCCTGCCCAGGGGCCGATCAGCGTGATGCGCATGGAGCACGACGACCACGGCGAGGCGCTGGCCCGGCTGGCCCGGCTTACCCACGACTTTTCCCTGCCTGCCGGTGCCTGCGCCAGCTGGCAGGCACTGTATACCGGCATTAACGAGCTGCAAACCGATCTGATGCAGCACATTCATCTGGAAAACAACATTCTGTTCAACTCTGCTCAGCGCCAGGAGGTGCAGCATGGCTAATTATCGTCGCCTGTGGATCCTGCTAATCGTGATCCTCGGCATTACCTTTTCCGTTCTTGGCTATTTTGGCCGCGAAGTGTACCGGGTGGCTCCCCCCATTCCCGCTCAGGTGGTCACCGAAAACGGCACCCTGCTCACCACCCACGACGGCATTCTCGACGGTCAGACCGCCTGGCAGTCGGTAGGTGGCATGCAACTGGGCTCAATCTGGGGGCACGGTGCCTATCAGGCACCGGACTGGACCGCCGACTGGCTGCACCGGGAGCTGATGGCCTGGCTGGAGCTGGCCGCGCAGGAGGAATTCGGCACCGGCTATGGCAACCTCGACGGCGAGCAGCAGGCGGTGCTGCAACACCGGCTGAAGCAGGAATACCGCCGCAACGGCTATGACGCCGAAACCGATGTACTGGTGTTGTCGGAACGTCGTGCTCAGGCCATGGCCGATACCGCCGCCTATTACGACAAGCTGTTCGGCGACGACCCGACACTCAGAGGCACCCGCCAGAGCTTTGCCATGAAGGAGAATACCCTGCCCAGCGCCGAGCGCCGGGCGGATATGACCAACTTCTTCTTCTGGACCGCCTGGGCCGCCTCTACCGAGCGCCCGGACAGCACCGCCACCTACACCAACAACTGGCCCCATGAGCCGCTGATCGGCAACAAGCCCACCGCCGAGAACATTGTCTGGTCCATCGTCAGCGTGGTACTGCTGATCGCCGGCGTGGGCGGCCTGGTGTGGGCCTGGTCGTTCCTGCGCAAGGAAGAGGAAGCCGAGCCCAAAGCCCCGGCGAAAGATCCGCTCACCAGCTTTAAACTGACTCCGTCGCAAAAGGCCCTGGGCAAGTATGTATTCCTGGTGGTGGCGCTGTTTACCTTTCAGGTGCTGCTGGGGGGCGCCACTGCTCACTACACGGTGGAAGGCCAGCATTTCTACGGCATTGAGCTGTCGAAGTGGTTCCCCTATTCGCTGCTGCGCACCTGGCACATTCAGAGCGCCCTGTTCTGGATTGCCACCGGCTTTCTCGCCGCCGGCCTGTTCCTCGCGCCCATCATCAACGGCGGCAAGGATCCCAAATATCAGGCGCTGGGGGTCAACGTGCTGTTCTGGGCGCTGGTGGCCGTGGTGGTGGGCAGCTTTGCCGGCAACTATCTGGCCATTGCGCAAATCATGCCCGCCAACCTTAACTTCTGGCTGGGTCATCAGGGCTATGAATATGTGGATCTGGGCCGGCTGTGGCAGATTGGCAAGTTCACCGGCATCGTGCTGTGGCTGGTGCTGATGCTGCGCGGCGTGGTACCGGCGCTGCGCCAGCCCGGCGACCGCAACCTGCTGGCCCTGCTCACCGCTTCCTGCGCCGCCATCGGCCTGTTTTACGGTGCCGGCTTCTTCTACGGCGAACGCACCCATATCTCGGTCATGGAATACTGGCGCTGGTGGATTGTGCACCTGTGGGTGGAAGGCTTCTTTGAGGTGTTCGCCACCACCGCCCTGGCCTTTATCTTCTGCAGCATGGGGCTGGTGTCCCGCCGCGCCGCCACCACCGCCAGCCTGGCCTCGGCCTCACTGTTTATGCTGGGCGGCATTCCCGGTACCTTCCACCACCTGTATTTCTCCGGCACCACCACCCCGGTGATGGCGGTGGGCGCCACCTTCAGCGCCCTGGAAGTAGTGCCCCTGATAGTGCTGGGTTACGAAGCCTGGGAAAACTGGCGCCTGAAGAACAGCGCCCCCTGGATGGAAAATGTGAAATGGCCGCTGATGTTCTTTGTGGCGGTGGCGTTCTGGAACATGCTGGGCGCCGGTGTGCTGGGCTTTATGATCAACCCCCCGGTGGCGCTCTATTACATTCAGGGTCTGAACACCACGGCCACTCACGCTCATGCGGCCCTGTTCGGTGTGTATGGCTTCCTGGCCCTGGGCTTTGCCCTGCTGGTGCTGCGCTACATTCGCCCCAACATGGTGTTTAACGAGTCGCTGATGAAAACCGCTTTCTGGTGGATGAACGGCGGCCTGGTGCTGATGCTGTTTACCAGCGTGCTGCCGGTGGGGATCATTCAGTTTGTGGCCAGCGCCAGCGAAGGCCTCTGGTATGCCCGCAGCGAGAGCTTTATGCAGCAGGGCCTGCTGCAAACCCTGCGCTGGGTGCGCACCTTTGGCGACGTGGTGTTTATCGTCGGTGCCCTGGCGGTAACCTGGCAGGTGATTATTGGCCTGCGCCAGCCCACCGGCCATGCCCTGCCCCACGCCATCGCGCCTCAGGAGTGCGATGTGCCCGAGCTGATGAGCAAATGATTTCTCGGTAGTCTGGTTGTAAGTCTGGTTTGGCCCCGCATGGCGGGGCCTTTTTTGTGCCCGCCGCTTTGTCGCTATGCTGAACAAGGAAGCCATTACTGCATCAAGGAGCCATAATGAGCCCGTTCGAACGACTGCCCGCCCGTCACTCCAGGGTGGGCGGCATTCCGGTGACCCGCCTGCTGCCGGTACGCCAGCGCCGGCTGATCGGTGCCTGGTGTTTTCTCGATCATGCCGGCCCCTCACACTTTGCCGCCGGCGAGCCGGGCCTGCGGGTGGGGCCCCATCCCCACATCGGTCTGCAAACCTTTACCTGGATGATCAGGGGACGGGTGCTGCACAGAGACAGCCTGGGCCACGAGCAGATCATTCAGCCCGGCCAGGTCAACCTGATGACCGCCGGCCGGGGCATTGCCCACAGCGAGGAGTCGGTGGCCGGCGAGCGTGAACTGCACGCGGCCCAGTTGTGGATTGCCCTGCCCTACGCCGACCGGCACACGCCGCCCCGCTTTGATCATTACCCCCGGCTGCCCATGTGGTCGCAACGGGGCGTATGTTTTACCCTGCTGGCGGGCGAATACGCCGGCCACAGGGCGCCGACGCTGTTGTTTTCCCCTCTGGTGGGGCTGGATTTGCACGCCCGTCAGCCCACCACCCTGACCCTGGCGCTACGGCCGGAGTTTGAATACGGCCTGCTGGTGCTGGAAGGCGGTATGGAGCTGGACGGTGAGTGGACCGGCCCCAATGAGCTGGTCTATGTGCGGACGGCGCAAGACCGCCTTGAGCTAAGCCTGGAAGAAAGCGCCCGGGTGCTGTTGCTCGGGGGCGAGCCGCTCGAAGAGCGCATTTATATCTGGTGGAATCTGGTGGGCCACAGCGAGGCCGAGATTGCCGAGGCCCTGGCCGACTGGCAGGCGGGCAGCCCCCGGTTTGGCAAGGTTAAGGGCTATGACGGCGAGGCCATGGCGGCACCGCCGCTGCCGGCCGGACAAAAATAGCCGGAGTCAGCCGGCGTGACGCTGACGCTCGCTCCCTGCCAGATGCCCGGCAACCGGCCCGGTGTTAAAGGCCATGCCGCGCTTGCCGGCGCGTTTCACCTGATACATGGCGGCGTCGGCCCGGGCCATGACATCGGCGAAGTCGTCGGGCTCGCGCACCCCTTCCACCCCCATGCTCATGCCCACCTGTCCCTCGCCGTTGTCCAGCTCGAAGGGCTCGTCCAGGCAGTCGATGCAGGCCTGGGCCAGTTGCCGGGTGTGCGGCCGGTGCACTGGCCAGGGCAGCAGCAGCACAAACTCGTCGCCCCCCAGCCGGCCCAGCACCACTTCCGGCGGGCACAGCCGGCGCAGCCGCTCGGTGAGCTGCACCAGCAGCCTGTCGCCGGCGCGGTGGCCAAGGGTGTCGTTAACGCGTTTGAAATCGTCGAGATCGATAAAGCACAGGGTCAGCTCGCCCTCACGCCTGAGCGTTCTGAAACGTTCAATCAGGCCACTGCGGTTAAGCAGGCCGGTAAGCGGATCCTTGTGGGCCAGGCGCGACAGGGCCTGCTCGTATTCCTTTTCCTGGGTGATGTCGATATGGGTGCCCATCACGCGCAGCGGCCGGCCCCGTGTATCCCACTCCACCACCCTGCCTCTGTCCTGCACCCAGGTAATGGCACCGTTCTTGGCTACCATGCGGTGCTGCACCTCGTAAAAGGGGCTGCGCCCGTGCAGGTGATCAAAAAAGTGCCTGAGCACCTCTTCCCGGTCTTCCGGGTGCAGGTGGGCTTTCCATACCTCAAAGCTGGCTTCCAGCTCCTTGGGCTGAAACCCCAGCATGGAGCCCCAGCGCCGGTTGAAAATAATCAGCTTGCCGCTGGGCACATGCAGTTGCCACACGCACAGGCCGGTGCCGTCCATGGCCGCTTCCAGCTTTTCCCGGGCGTCGGCGGCAATGCGCTTTAACCGTTCATTTTCCGCCTGCAGCCTGAGCAGTTCCCGTGAGTACATTCCATCCATGGTCGTCTTCCAGCTGCCGGTTCAGTGCCATCCTCTGATCTGGCCGGGACCGGACAGCGCTTCCAGCATGGGGCGGGCAAACAGGTAGCCCTGCAGATAGCGCACCCCGGCCCCGACCAGGTAGTCCCGCTCGTCCACGGTTTCTATGCCTTCGGCCAGCACCAGCGCGCCCAGCTCGGCACACACCCGCTGCGCCTCGGCCAGCCGCTGCTGTCTGACCGGATCCTGGTGAATATCGCGCACCATGTCCATGTCGAGCTTGACGATGGCGGGCTTGAGGCTGTGCAGCCATTCCGGGCTGGTAAAGCCGGCGCCGTAATCGTCGATGGCGGTATAAAAACCGTAACGGGCGTAAGACTCGAAAATTCGTTTGAGCTTTTGCTGGCTGACAATGCGCTCGCCTTCGCTGACTTCGAAAATAATCTTTTTCAGATCAAAGCCATACTGCTCAGAGGCTTCGATGGTGGCACGAATGCAGGTATCGGGATTGTAAATGGCATTGGGCAGAAAATTGATGCTGAGCAGCCGGTCGCAGCCCAGACGGGCGGCGGTTTCAATGGCCCTGACCCGGCACATCTGATCAAAATAGTACTTGTTGTCGTCGTTGACGCGCTCAAACACCCAGCCGGCCCCCTGCCC
The DNA here is from genome assembly GCF_030849025.1 of Oceanimonas pelagia. NCBI lineage: Bacteria > Pseudomonadati > Pseudomonadota > Gammaproteobacteria > Aeromonadales > Aeromonadaceae > Oceanimonas > Oceanimonas pelagia. Next base: position 62,941 of record NZ_CP118224.1, on the reverse strand, counting down.
CTGTGGGCCCCGCACCAGTGCCTCGTAGGCAAAAATATCCTGCTGCTGCCAGTCGATAATGGGCTGAAACGCCATTTTAATATCAAACCCCAGGGAATGGCCGCTCAGGCAGTCCATGCAGGTTTGCCGCTTGATCCGTGTCGGTATGTCCATGTTCACCCTGTTCTGGCCATCGCAAAGCCTTCATTGTAATGCCGTCTGCGGTGAAAAACGCGGCGCCGGCGCGAAAAAATACTGAAAGCAAAGTGGACCTGTTTTGGTCCTAACAAACCATGACCTTATTCGTTTCACTACACACCATACCTGCACACAAGGACAAAAATGAAACCCAACATCGCCATTATCGGCGCCGGCCTGGCAGGCCTCACCCTGGCCCGGGAGCTGAGCGGGCATGCTCACATCACCCTGTTTGAAAAGGCCCGGGGTCTGGGCGGACGCATGTCTACCCGCCGCCGCGACCGGCACCGCTGGGATCACGGCGCCCAGTTTTTTACCGCCCGCTCCCGCGCCTTCAGAGCCCTGCTCAAGCCGTTTATCGCAGAGGGCGCCGTGGTGGAATGGCAGCCCAACATCACCACGCTATCCCCCAGTCAGGCACCGTACAAACGGCCCTGGTTCGAGCCCCACTACGTGGCCACCCCGGGTATGAACGGCCTGCTCAAGGCCATGAGCCCGGGCCTCAACATCGTCCTGCAAACCCGGGTGGAAACCCTGGCGCAGCAGGCCGGAAAGTGGCGGCTGCTTGATGACCGGGCAGAAGAGCTGGGCGAGTTCGACTGGGTCATCAGCTCGGCGCCGTTGCCGCAAACGCAGGTCCTGCTGCCCTTTGCCGCCGACACCTGGTCCGGCTTTGGCATGCAGCCCTGCTACGCCCTGATGCTGAAGGTGCATGACGAAGACTTGCCGGTGTGGGATGCCGCCCAGGTGAACAGCTCGCCCCTGCGCTGGATTGCCTTTAACCACCGTCTGCCCGGACGCGACCGCCATCTGGGGGCCGTGGTAGCCCACAGCAGCGCCGACTGGGCCGCCGCCCACCTCGAAGACGATCAGGACTCGGTGCGGGAGCGGCTCACCGCCGAATTCTGCGCCCTGACCGGCGTAACAGCGCCAGCGGTGCAGGAAGCGCACCTGCACCGCTGGCGCTACGCCCTGGCCACAGACGTGGACAATGATCCCCCGGGCTATGTGCTGAGTGCCACGCACCGACTGGCCGCCTGCGGTGACTGGTGCCTGGGCGGCCGGGTGGAGGCGGCCTTTACCAGCGCCCACCGGCTGGCGGCACAGTTAAGGCGGCTCGGCCTCTGACTCAGGACGCAAAATATGACAGCGACATGACAGCAGCGTTGACATGCGAAAGTCCGTATATAAGATGAGCGCATTCTTCTGGAAACGGGCTATGTCATGACTTCCGTGCTTTTTGTCTGCCACAGCAATGGTGTGTGCTCGCCCATCGCCGAGGCGCTGCTCAAACACCTGGCAGCCGACCGCTACCGGGTAATGAGCGCCGGCGTGGAGCCCACACAAACGGACGCCAACGCCCTGGCTGCGCTGCACAAACTGGGGGTAAGCACCGAAGGCCTGGTCTGCAAGGGGCTTGATGCGGTGGAAGGTGAATATTTCGATATCGTCATCAGCCTGTGCGAGCAGGCCGAGGCCGCCGCCCAGGCGGTGCCGGCGGCACGCCACATGGCCTGGCACTTTGAAGATGCCCCCTGCTGCAGCCAGGCCAACGCCACCAAGATTACCCAGGAAATTTACGAGCGCATCAAGCTGCTGGTGCTGGTTCAGGACCGGCAGGAGAAAACCCTGTGGTAAGCTCGCCCCTGCCGCTGTTCAAAGCCCTGGCCGACGATACCCGGTTGCAGCTGGTGCTGCTGATCATGGCCGAAGGAGAGGTGTGCGTCTGTGAAATGACCCACGCCCTGAACCTGAGCCAGCCCAAAATCTCCCGCCACCTGGCCCTGCTGCGCCAGAGCGGCCTGCTGGCCGACCGCCGCGAGGGCCAATGGGTCTATTACCGGCTGTCGCCGGCGCTGGACGCCGGCGCCCAGGCCATACTGCAACACACCCATCACTATTATCACTCCCAGGTGACGGTCGCCCTGGAGCGGCTGCAGCAAATGGGGAACCGCCCCGAACGCCAGCGGTTGTGCTGCTAGGCCTCGCTGCCGTGCTGGCCTCGCCATTCATCAGGCAAGGCACGCCTCAAATGCGCCAGCGGCTGTGCTGTTAACCTTCGCCGTCGTGCCGGCCACGCCATTCATCGGGTAAGGCTCGTCGCAGATGGGCCAGCAAGGCGGTGCTCTTTTTGGGCTGCCGCCCAAAGGAATACAACAAACCCACCGGTAACGGCCGCAGCCGCCATTCGGGCAGGCAGGCCAGCAACCGGCCCGGATGGGCGGCCTGATATCCCTCGGCAAAGCGCACCGGCAAAACACCAATCCCGAGGCCGCGAACAATGGCATCCAGCTGCAGCATGTGGTTGTCCACGATCAGCCGGGACGGCGGCGGCTGCAAGGTGTAGTCCCCTTCATCATGGTGACGTAGCGTCAGGCCTTCCCCGGTTTCCCCCAGCCAGTCCACCCAGGCGTGCGCCGACAGCTCGCGCGGATGGCCCGGCGGCTCCCTGCCGGCCAGGTAATCGGGGCTGGCGTACAGGCGGCAGGGCCAGTAACAGAGGGTCTCGTGGCGCAGGCCACACTCCGGATCCGGCCCCACCCACAACCAGATGTCTCCCTGGCCCTCACCGGCCTTGGGCGGCCGCGTTTCCGTGTGCAGGGAAATGCGCGCGCCGGGGTAGTCAGCCAGAAACTGCTCCAGGGCCTGGGGAAACCAGCCGCGCAGACAACTGCTGTGCATCCGCACCACCAGCTCGCCGCTGACCTCTTCGCGCAAGTCGTCCATGGCCTGACGGCCCTGCTCGGCCAGCCGCAGCATCTGCCGGCTGTAGCGCTCGAACAGCAACCCCGCCTCCGTGGCCTGCAGCCGGTTGCCCCTGCGGTGCAGCAAGGGCTGACCCAACCGGGCTTCCAGCTGGCTCAGTCGCCGGCTCAGGGTGGACTTGGGCAAGCCCAGCCGCTGCGCGGCTTCGGTCAGGCTGCCGCAGGCCATGACGGCGGTAAACCCCTCCAGCTCCTGTAAATCCTGCATGCATACCTCCACCCGACAATTGAATCAATCACCGCGCCAGTCTGACTCAGGCAGAAACGGCGCGGATTAATGGAAATGAGAACCGCTTCACTTTAACCGGTGTGAGCGCCCTATTAAACGAAGCGACCGGCAAACCGCCGACCGCTTCCAACCTCATCACTCGACGCGCTCACGGGCGCGGTACGCCTCAGAAGTTAATGCTGATGCCCAGGTTGACCCGGCGACCGTCCAGCACGGCGCCATAGGTCTCGTTGGTAACTTCCTTGTCGGCAATGTTGTAAATACCGGCGGTCAGATCCGTGGTCGGCGTCAGCCCATAGACCAGGCCCGCATCAAAGAAGGTATAACTCGGCGTGCCCTCGTCCATGCTGGTGCGGCTGAGAAAATCGCTGGTTTCGCCCCGGTAGTTGGCCTGAGTCCACAGGTTGAGCCGGTCGTTGCTTTGCCAGTCGAGGCTGACATTGGCCATGTGCTCCGGCACCTTGTTGAGGGGCTCGCCCGCAAACTCGCCGCTTTTCTGCTCCGACTCTGTGTAGGTGTAGCTGGAGCTCAGGTGCAGGTCCCGGGTCAGGTCGTAGTCCAGGCTCAGCTCAAGGCCCTGCATCACGGCCTCGTCGATGTTCTTGCGGGTACTGAGGAACAGGTAGTTGTTGCCCTCAAACGCGCACTGCCAGGTGCCGGGATCATTACGATCGCCGCCGGGCTCGCAGAACCTGTCTTCCGCTATCTTGTCCTTGAACTCGGTGCGGAACACCATCAGGCTGGTGTTCAGCCCCAGCTGCTGGCTCTGGTAGACAAAACCGGCCTCATAGCTGGTGCTCTTCTCCGGCTGCAGATCCGGGTTGCCGATGATCAGGGCCCGCGGGTGAGGCGCAGGTGAACCGCCGCCGCCGGTGCCGCGGCCAAAGCCCTCGGTGGCCTCGGCCAGCCCGGGTTGCTTGTAGCCGGTGGACACACCGCCCTTCAGGGTCCACTCCGGAGTCAGGTGATAGGTGGTATAGACCCGGGGCGACAGGTGACCACCAAACAGCTCGTCATCGTCGTAGCGCAGGCCCGTGGTCAGGTTGAGCCTGTCGGTCAGCGCCCACTCTGCCTCGGCATAGAGGGCCGCAATCCAGCGATCTACCTGGGCCACGGCGCCGGGCACCCCGCTGGTCAGCAGGCCGTTGGTTTCATCGGTAAAGTCTTCAAACTTGTACTGGCCGCCCAGGGTCAGCACATGGTCACGCCAGAAATAGCTGCCCTGGGTGTTGAAAATGGTGACTTCTTCCCGCTTGGTCAGATCCTGTATCCGCTCCGACACATCGTGCTGCAGATAACTGCTGAGCATCAGATCGCCGTAATGGCCGTCGTGGGACAGCACATACACGTCCTTTTGAAAGCGGGTTTCGGATCCGGTGGCGGTGGCCGCCACGCTCTTGCCGGGCGTGGTGGTTTCATCCAGCTCGGCCGTGTCCCAGGCCAGGCCAATTTCGTTGGCCTCGTCCGGGGTCAGTATCAGCTTGATACCGCCCTTGGTGCGGGTGCTGTCCGGCGTGCTGCCGGCGCTGTCATCCCCGCCGGCAAAATCGCTTTCGTCGGCGCCCTGCCAGCTGCCGTTGATCTGGGCGCCGAGCAGCCCGGGGATCAGGGCGCCGCCGGCAAACAGGTTCACCTGCCGGGCGTCGTTGCTGACCTCGTTGAACGACTTGGTGTAATCGCTGCTGATGGTGCCGTGCCAGTCGCCCTCGGTCTTGCGGGTGATGATGTTGATCACGCCGCCCATGGCTTCGGAGCCATAGAGTGAGGACATGGGTCCGCGGATCACTTCCACGCGCTCTATCATCGAGATCGGCGGCAGCGCGATTTGCTTGCCGCCGTCGCTGCCGTTGGTATTGACCGAACGACCGGCGGACACCGGCTTGCCGTCCACCAGATACAGGGTGTAGGCCGGCGCCATGCCACGAATGCTGATGTCCTGCGCCTTGCCGCCGCCGGTGACATAGACACCGGGAATGTTGTTTACCGCGTCCGTAATGTCGGTATAAGCCTTTTTCTGCAGCTCTTCCCGGCTGATCACCGAGATGCTGGCGGGGGCTTCGGCAATGTTCTGTTCAAAGCCGGCGGCGGTGACCACCACCGTATCCAGGGCGGTGAACTCGTCGGCCAGCGCGGCGGTGCCCGCCCCCAGCAATGCCAGACCCAGCGCCTTGCTCAGCGCGTTGCGAGTGAAGAGAGCGTTAAAAGGCTCGGACATGTTCTGAACTCCTTGATAACAGCCTGATGGGTTTCCATTGATGAAAGGTGTCTGCCGGCGGCATGGACCGCAGCGACAACAATGATAATGATTATCATTGGATTTCAAATGTAAAATATTGCAACAGAGTGTTGTTAAAAACGGAACAGCAAAGTGGCCCTGACCCGGCCCGACAGGCGCGGGCCGAATCCACCCGGCGCCCGTTCAGCACGGGCACCGGCAATGTGGATTAGGGGGTGGTGGCCAGGGTGCGCTCCAGGCCGGCGGTCAGGCCGTTCAGCCAGGCGGCCAGATCCCCCTTGCCGGGGCGGGTCAGGGCATCGAGCCGCCACAGGCCGGGCTCGACGCCTCCCTTGCCGGCATCGAGCCGCAAATCGGCCCGCTCGCTTCCCACCCGCGGCAAAGCAAGGCCCATCACCAGCGGCACCAGCCGCTCGTCGTCGGTGCCCAGAGCGCCGATGTTGGCGTTAAACATCAGCTCGTCCATGGCCAGGGCCTGGCGCTGAATGTGCCGCTGCAGCGCCCGCCGGTTAGTCTCGATGTTTCCGGCCTGCTCGGGCCAGATGCGGGACAGATCCCGCGCCGCCACATTGGTCATCAGCAGCAGGTTGTTGGTGTCGAGCCAGAAGTAATCGGGCTCGGCGAGGTTTGGCCTCAGGGTCACCTGGGCGCCTTGGGGCGCCAGCTCCCGCGCCACGTCCACCGGGATCACGGCGATATTGCGCTGGCGCAGCAACGGATAGCTGGACAGCGCCGGCCACACCGACTCCATGGTCAGCAGCGCCGTCGCTGCGGGCAGATCGGCGGCATTTACTTTGCCCAGCCAGCCGGGAATGCGGTTCATCGGCAGACGCCGGGGCGGCAGGTAAGCCACCTCCACCTCTGTGTCCTGCATCAGCGACAGCCCCAGGGCGTGCAGCACCGGCACGGTCGTGGCCAGCACGGGGCGCGACTCGGCGGCCTGGACGCCGGCGCCCAGACACAGCAGCAATAACAGACAGCATTTTTTCATCATTCGATTCTTCTCCAGCGACGCAACGCCAGCGCCAGCACAAAACCGGCGGCGGCAAACATGACGATGGCCGCCCCCGAGGGAATGGGCAGGGCACCGGCCATGGGCAGCACTATGCCGAGCAGGCAGCTCAGAGTGGAACACAGCACCGACAGCCAGAAAAACTGGCGGCCGTTGCGGCTGATCAGCCGCGCCGTGGTGGCGGGGATCAGCAGCAGGGCGCCCACCAGAATGGCCCCCACCACCTTGACCGAGGCCACCGTCACCAGGGCGATCAGCAGCACGAACAGGTAGTCATACAGCCGTACATTGATGCCCCGGGTCTGGGCCAGCTCCGGCGACAGGCTGGCCAGCAACGCCCGGTTGGCACCGCGCCAGATCAGCCCCAGCGCCAGAATGGCGATCACCACCAGCACCAGAATGTCGGTGTCCTTGACCGTGAGGATGGAGCCGAACAGCACGTTTTCCAGAATGTGCACGTTCACCTTCTTGGCCACATACAGCAGCAGCGCCGCCCCCAGGGCGATGGCGAACGACAGAAAGACCCCCACCAGGGCGTCGTAGGGCACCTGGGTACGGCTCTTCACCCAGTGCAGCAGCAGGGCGAACATCAGGCAGAAACAGAACAGCGCCACCAGCGGCTGGGTGGCCGGCTCACCCAGCAGAATGCCCAGGGCCACCCCGGTGAGGGCGCCGTGGCCCACCGCCTCGGAGAAAAACGCCAGCCGCTTGACCACCACCAGGGGCCCCAGCGCCCCCAGCAGCGGGCCCATCACCAGAGCCGCCACCAGGGCATTGGTGAGAAAGGCGTACTGAAACATCTCAGGCAGCCAGCCGCCCTGATAAAGGGCAAATACGCCCTGACGCAAGCTGTCCATCAGGCGCAGGCCTCCAGTGCGGGGGGCGCGTAGTGCGACAGCACGCGCTGCGGCCGGCCATGAGCGCTCAGGCCGCCGTCGATCAGCCAGGCCTGGTCGGCAAAACCGCGCACCCAGTTCATGTCGTGGTGGATCACCAGAAGGGTGGCGCCGGCGTCCTTGAGCGCCGTAATTTCCCGGTTAATCAGTGCTTCAGCCTCGTTGTCGAGCCCGGTCATGGGCTCGTCCAGAAACCAGAGCGCGCTGTCGCGCTCCAGCCCCTGGGCAAACAGCAGCCGCTGGCGCTCGCCCCCGGACAACTGCCCCAGCCGCAGGTGCAGCTTTTGCTCCATTCCCACCCGGGCCAGCAAGGCCTCGATGCGCGGCCGGCAGCGACGGCGCGAGCCGCCGAACAACGGGCGCCGGCTCAGGGTGGTGAGCATGAACTCCTCCACGGTAATGGGCAGTGAAGGCTCAAAGCGGGCCAGCTGGGGCACATAGGCCAGCCGGCCGGGCCGGCCGGGCCAGTGCCGGGTGATCTCCCCCTGATGGGGGTGCAGCCCGAGCAGGCATTTCATCAGCGACGACTTGCCGGCGCCGTTGGGGCCGATAATGGCGTGCAGCCGGCCCGCCGCCAGGTGGCCGGACATGGGCGCCAGAATGGGCACCCGGTTCAGGCTGAGCGCCAGCCGCTCAAGGGTGATGTCGGGTCCCATCAGGCCTCCTCGGCGGCAAAGCGCAGCGCCTTCACCAGGGTTTGCAGGTTGTGCTCCATCTCCCGGCTCACCAGCTCGGGGTCATAGTCGCCATAGGTCATGTGGGAGAAGTGATAGATACGAATGCCGGTGGCCTGCTCTATGGTGTCGACATAGCGGTTTTCCATGTCGAGCTCGGTAAACAGCAGGTGAATGTTGGCCTCGCGAATGCGGTCGATGGTTTTCTGTAGCTGGCTGGCGCTGGGCTCCACCCCGTGGGCCGGCTCGATGACGGTGTCGATACCGATGCCGAACTCCTGCAGCAGGTAGCCGTAGGCGTTGTGGGTACTGGCGATGCGGATGCCGGACAGATCCAGCTCCAGCAGCTCGCGCCGGTAGCGGTTTTTCATGGCCCGCAGCTCGCGGCCATAGGCCAGGGCGTTGGCCTGAAAGGCCTCGGCGTTGTCGGGGTCGAGCCGGCCCAGCTCCCGGGCTATGGTATAGAGCTGACGAATGGCGGCGTCGATGGACACAAAGGTGTGCGGGTTGTAGTTGTTGTCGCCGTTGCCGCCACCGAGCAGGGGCAGATCCTGGTTGGCTTTTATCAGCGTCAGCTTGGGCAACTCCAGCCCCTGCAGGGCGTGCATGGCGAATTCGTCGTGGCCGATGCCGTTAAGCACCAGGGCGTCCATGCGGGACAGACGCTTGAGATCCGAGGGTTGCAACTCGTAGCTGTGGGGGTTGAAGCCGCTCTGGATCAGCGGCAGCACTTCGCCCTTGTCGCCCAGCACCTTGCTCACATAGCTGTAATAAGGATGCAGGGTAATGCCCACCACCAGGTGTTTGGCCGCGGCGTTAAAGCTGAGCAGCAGGCCGGCGCAGAGCAATAGCCATTTTTTCATTGTGGTTTATCCATTTGTGTCCAGTGGGCCAGATCCCGGCAATGGTGCAGATCCTCGCCACCGGCGTGGTAAAACAACCCCCCTTGCGGCGCCAGCCAGAGCGCAAAGGCTGCGCCCGTGGTGGGCTCTGTGGTGAGGTAGCAGGCCGCTTCCGGCTGTCGCCAGGCCAGCCCGGGGCGGTCAAAGGGGGGGACTCCCGACTCGCTCAGCTCATCCGGCCCCGGCCAGGCTTCGCCGTCCGGGGTCATAAACCGAATTTCCTCGGCGGCGATGGCCAGCTCGGTGAGCAGCCGGCTGCCCTCAAGGTTGAGATCTGTGTGCGGGGCGGCGGCAGTGGCGGCCTGCTGGCGCCAGGCGATGCCGGCGGCGCCCGCCAGCAGCACCAGCGCCAGGGTCAACATGACCCAGACCGTTTCGCGCCGGCCGTCATTGGGCGACACCCGCTCCAGGCTGGCTGCCTTCCGTTCAGAGCTCGACATAGTCAAATTCCGCCGGCTGCTCATGGCCGGCGTCGAACTGAATGTAAAACTCCCGCTCGCTCCAGGGAAAGTGCACCTCGGAGCGGGCATCGGCCTTGGCCCGGGCGAGTTCGTCGTCGTCGTAGCTGTACATCACCACCTCGGCGCCGGTGGCCAGGGTGCCGTCGCTGTAACCGACGCGGCAGTCCACGGTATCGCCGTCGCGACTGCAGTCCATCACCGGGTAGTGGGCCAGGGCCGGGGCAGCCAGCCCCAGCCCCGCACACAGCAGCAGGGCTCGCATCATGGGAAGTTTCCTCATTCGGGCATGGCTTCAAAGGTGAGCAGGTAATTCACCCCGGCCTGATCCGCCAGCGGGCTGTCGACGGGCCGGCGCATCCCGGTGCTCAGCAGGTGCGGGCCGCCCTGCTCGGGGGTGAAGTACACCTGGCCCTTGGCGTCGGTGACCAGTTCGGTCTGACGGCGATCATCCCGGTAGTTGGTGCCGTAAGGCACCACTTCCACCTTGAGATCCTTGACCGGCTCGCCGTTGAAGATGAAGCGGAACCCGGCTTCTTCACCCACTACTATATCGCTGGGGTGCGTCAGGGCGTCGAGCTCAAAGCCCTTGCCGGTGGGCGCCAGCACCTGGCGGGACGGGCCCTGTTTGGTCACGTAAAAGGCGCTGATGTTCTGCATCGCCACCGTGGTCACCTCACGGGCGGCCTCGGGCACCTGCCCCTGCACTTCCTGCTTGTTGCCGAAAATACGGCGCTGGGTGTTGCGCTTGCCCACCACATAATGGGTGAAATAGCGCTCCGGCGAACGCAGCTCCACCTTGTAGGTGCCGCTGTCGGTCAGCTCCAGATCGAACACGCTGCGGCGCTGGCCCTTGAAATAGGAGCCGATGCGGCCGGGCTCGTTGGCCGGGTTGTAAATGGTGACATAGTCCAGGCCCACGGGCTTGTCGAAGCTGAACACGCCGTGAGAGGCGGTGGCGTCCACGGTAATCCACTTGGCTTCATCGGTGGACAGGCTGAACTCGCTGGGCAACATCCACAGCGGGTGGGCGCCGGCGCTACCGGCCAGCAGGGCCAGGGCGGCGATAGAGGCCTTCATCTTGTTCACGTTAATGTGCTCCTGTGCTGATAATGACGTCGCCCAGCTCTTCCGTGGGCTTGAGATGATAACGGGCGGGCTCGCCGCCGAGTTCGATAACCTGGTGCACCAGGCTGCGGCTGCCGTGTTCCCGGGCCGCTTCCACATGGATGCGGTATTGACCCGCGGCCACCGGCTTGCCGGCCTGATCGGTGCCATCCCAGCTCAGCCGGTATTGCCCCGGCTTGCGGGTGGCGGAGGTGACCGCGTCCAGCTCGCCCTTGTCATAGCGACCGGCCTTGCGCCACCAGCGGCGCATGTCTTTCAGCCAGTCGTCTTCCTTGCGCCACACCGCCAGGGTTTTCACCGTTTTTTGCTGGGCATTTTCCACCCAGACCGCCACATAGGGCCGGTAGTGACTGCCACCGCTGCCTTCGGGCAGGGAGATCTCGATGTTCACCGGTTGCGCCATGGCCGGGGCGGCGCACAGCATCAGAGCCAGCAGGGGCTTTTTCATGAAAGTCTCCGCTTAGTAAAGGATCAGCAGGTAAAGGCCGGCCATCAGCAAGGTGCCCAGGCCGGTGGCGGCCAGCAGGCGACCACGCTTGCGCCGCATGGGCAGCACCAGCCAGAAGCCGGTCAGGGTGAACAGCAGCATGACGACGGCGGACATATCGATAAACCAGCCCCACACGGCACCGGCATAACGGCCCATGTGCAGGTCGTTGAGCACCGCCATCCAGCCGTACTGGCGGCGGATGAGCAGGACGGTGCCCTCGTCGGGGATTACTTCCGCCAGGCTGTAACCGCCGGGCCGCTTGATGTCGATAAACAGCACGCCCTCGTCGGCGGACCAGTCGAAACGCACCTCGCCGCCGGCCAGTTGCTGATCGGCTTTCAGCCACTGCCACACCTGGCCCGCCGCCAGCATGGGATCCTGTTGCCACAGCGCCGTGCCGGCGAGCAGCCCGGGCAATTCCAGCTCGGCCTCATGCTCGGGCTCGGCCTCGGGCAACCACTGACGGTTGTTTAGGGTCAGCCCGGTGGCGGTAAAGAACAGCATGATCAGCAACATCAGCATGGAACTGTAGGTATGAACCGGGCGCACCCAGCGAGGGGCCTGGGCAAAGCGGGTGGACGAGCCAGCCATAGAAACGTCATGCTCCGTGCTAAGGTCAGATTCAAAAAACGCGGGAATGTTGTTGCCAATGAGAATCATTGTCAACCCTGTTTTCAACAAGGTGTTGCGATGCAGCCTCGTCGTCGTCGGCGTCAACACCGAAGAGGATGCAAATGTAAATCATAAAAGGCTGATTTTTATGGATAAAAAATAAAACCGTTCGCCTGATCCAGGGCCAGTCGCCCGCCGTTCCATGCCGCGGAACAAGCCGTTTCATTTTTCAAAATGGGTCTGTCGCAACCCGTGACCTGTAAATGCAGCACGCCTGGCGCCGAAGGGGACAAACTTTTTCCCGCGCGCCTTTCCTCGCCCGCCATTATGGTGAATAATTGAACGACCCAATCGAACCCACTGCACGGCGCGCCTGTCGCCCGGCCAGCTCATTGATATTCGGGAATGCCCATGAACATCGATAACCGGCTCAATGATCCGCTTTTTGCCCCCGCTCCGCTCACCGGCGCCCAGACCCGGCAGGACAACGAGCAGCGCGAACGGGTCGGCCCCGCCGAACCGGCCGATGCCTTTGCCGGCCACGACCAACGCCGGGAGCGCGATCGGGCCGAGGTGACGCTGTATGATGTGCGTGGCCAGAAAACCGGTGACCAGGCCGGCCCGCAACAGACCGAAGGGCAAAAAACCGACGACGGCGAGCAAGCGGTCGGCGAGGAGCAGCAGAGCGAGCGCACCGAACAGCCGGACGCCGAGGCCGCCTCCCGCCCCGCCAAGCCTTCCGGCGAGCCCATGAGCGAGCAGGAAGTGGCCGAGCTGCAGGATCTCAAGCTGCGGGATCAGGAGGTACGCACTCACGAGCAGCAACACGCCGCCGTGGGCGGTCAGCACACTGGCGCGCCCAATTACGAATACGAGACCGGCCCCGACGGCAAGCAATATGCGGTGGAAGGTCATGTACAGGTGGACATGTCGCCGGTGGCCGGTGACCCCCAAGCCACCATAGAGAAAATGCAGCAGGTCAAGGCCGCCGCTCTGGCACCGGCGCAACCGTCCCAGGCCGACAAAAGCGCCGCCGCCCAGGCCGACCGGCTGATGGCCGAGGCTCAGGCCGAGTTGCAACAGCAACACGGCACCGGCAGCCAGCAGCCGGCCACCCGTGCCGAGAGCAACAGTCAGACAGCAGCCAGCGGCGGCGCCACCACTGCCTCCGGCAGCACCGAACCAGCTTCGCCCGCGCCGAATGAGCACACCCCCATGCAGCAACGCAACGACATCATTGCCGGCGTATACGGCCGCGCCGCCGAGGGACAGGCCCGGGCATTGCTCGGCCTGGCCTGAACTCAGTCGCTCACCTCAGCCATCAGTTGCTCCAGCCGGGGCCAGAGTGCATCGGGACAGTGGCTCATGTTGATGCGCATGTAGCCGTCGGCGTCGGGCTGGTGACTGAAATAGCGCCCCGGCGCCAGCAACATGCCCTCCTCCGCCGCCCGCAGGCTGAGCCGGGAGGCACTCAGGCCAGAAGGCAGCCTTAACCAGCCAAAAAAGCCCCCCGCCGGCCGGTGCATCACCTCAAACCCCAGCGATTCAAAGCGCGCCAGGGTGGGCTCCCGCACCTCATCCAGCCGACGCCGCAGCTGCTCCACGTGGCGGCGATAGCGCCCGCCGGTGAGCAAACGGTACATGATGGTTTCGGTGGAAGGTGGCGTGGACATGCCGGTGATCAGCTTGATGTCGGTCAGTTCGGCGATCAGCGCCGGGCTGGCCACCAGAAACCCCACCCGTAAATCCGCCGACAGGGTTTTCGACAGGCTGCCCAGATACACCAGCCGGTCGAACCCGGCCAGGCTGGCGTAACGCAGGCTGTGCTGCACGTCGAAGTCGGCGTAGATATCGTCTTCCAGCAGCCAGCAGCGGCGCTCCGCCAGCAGGCTGAGCACCCGGTGTGCCCGGCTCCGGCTGACGCTGGCGCCCAGCGGGTTGCTCAGCACCGAGTTGGTGAGGTAAAGCACCGGCCTGTGCTGCTCCAGCGCCAGCCGCAGCGCCGCCAGCTCCGGCCCTTCCTCATCCCGGGGCAGTGCCACCGGCACGGCGCCGTGCAGCCGGATCAACGCCTGAAAATTGTAAAAGCCGGGGTCGTCCACCAGCACCCGGTCGCCCGGCCGCACCAGCGCCCGCATCACCAGATCCAGCCCGTGGGAGGCGCTGCTGGTCATCAGGATCTGAGCCGGATCGGCAGGAATGTCGAGCCGCTCCAGGCGCAATCCCAGCTGCCGGCGCAACGCCGGATGCCCCTGGGCACTGCCGTATTCGGTGAGCGGCGCGGGCTGGCGGGCCAGTTCCCGCAGCGCCGAGCGAATGTCACCATCGCCCAGCCAGTCGGCGGGCAAACAACCGCTGCCGGGCTTGAGGGAAAAACGCTCGGTGTCCATCACCCGGCGCAACAAAATCACCTCCTGGGCCATGGCGCTGGCGGAAGCATCCACCTCCAGCGCCAGCCGGCGGGTTTGGGTGCTGCGCGCCACATACACACCGCTGCCCTGCCGGCTGACCACCAGGCCCGCGGCGGCGAGGCGCTCGTAGGCATCGGCCACGGTAAAGCGGCTGACCCCCAGCCGTTCGGCCAGCAGGCGAATGGAAGGCAGCCGCTCGCCGGGTTTCCAGCGCCCTTCGGCCACTGCCTGGGTGGCATGGCGCACCAGTTGCTCAACAAAGGGCTCACTGCTGGCCTTGTCAAAGGCCCAGTCGGCGGTGGAAATTGTCATGGCCATGTTACCTGTACACTTGGGTCAATACCGGACAAAGTGTCCTGATTGTCCGGTAGTAAAGCGATTATGATGCCCAAACACAAGCGCTCCGTTGTTCCACCCTTGTTATCAGGATATTGATCATGAACCAGGCTTCCGCACTGTCTTCCCCGGCCCCCCGCCCGCTGCAAGGCATGGCCTGGGGCGTGCTGGCCGTGATGCTGTTTTCTGCCGGCCTGCCCGCAACCCGGATTTCGGTGGAAGCGGGCATGTCGGGCCTGTTCACCGGCGCCGGCCGTGCCGCCCTGGGCGCGGTATTCGCCACCCTGCTGTTACTGGTTACACGCCAGCGCCTGCCCGCATGGCACCAGTGGCCCCGGCTGGGCGTGGTGGCACTGGGGGTGGTGTTTGGCTACCCGTTGCTGTCGTCGGTGGCGCTGGAAACGGTATCGGCCACCCACAGCGTGCTGGTGACCGCCCTGCTGCCGCTGTGCACCGCCCTGTTCGGCGCCTTTTTGCATCACCACCGCCCCCGCGCCGGATTCTGGCTGTGCGCCGTGGCCGGCACCGCCCTGGTGTTGTTCTACGCCGGCCAGCAGGCCGAGGGGCACTGGCAACTGGCGGATCTGTGGTTGTTGCTGTCCTGCGTGCTGTGCGGCCTGGGCTACGCTGAAGGGGCGCGGCTGGCCAAGGAACTGGGCAGCTGGCAGGTGATCTGCTGGGCCCTGGTGCTGTCGCTGCCGCTGCTGCTGCCCATTGTCTGGGCCAGCTGGCCGGCCACCCGGGTGGCACTGCCGGGCTGGCTGAGCATGCTGTATCTGAGCTCGGTCAGCATGTTTATCGGCTTTTTCTTCTGGTATCGGGGGCTGGCCATGGGCGGGGTGACCCTGGTGAGCCAGACCCAGCTGTTGCAGCCCTTTGGCGCCCTCTGGCTGGCGGCCTTGTTGCTGGGTGAGCCCGTCTCGGCCCAGGCCGTCTGGATTTGCCTCGGCGTGGTGGCCTGCGTGGCCCTGGGCCGGCGCTACGCCTGATCAGCGCTTCACTCTATAATGGGCTCATGACCCCCTGCGGAGAGCCCCGTTGAGTACTCCCAATTATCTGGCCGGCTACCCGGCCACCCTGCAGCAACAGGCCGCCGAGCTGCTCGCCAGTGGCCGGCTGGGCCTGTATCTGGAACGCAAATACCCCGCCACCCATGCGGTGCAAAACGACCGGGCCCTGTACGATTTTGTCAGCGAACTGAAAAGCCGCTATCTGAAAAAGGCGGCGCCACTCAGCCAGGTGCGCTACGACAGCAAACTCAACGTGGTGAAACAGGCGCTGGGCCTGCACACCTACCAGGCACACCTGCAGGGCAGCAGGATCAAGACCCGCAACAACATTACCGTGGCCGCGCTGTTTCGCGAAGGGCCGCCGGAATTTCTGCGCATGATAGTGGTGCACGAGCTGGCCCACTTTCGGGAAAAGGAGCACAACAAGGCCTTTTATCAGCTGTGCTGCCACATGGAGCCCGACTATCACCAGCTGGAGCTGGATACCCGGCTGTGGCTGCTGTGGCGGGAACGGGCCGGCTCGCGTTGAGCCCCCCATCTTCCGGCGTCTGCTTTTTGTTTTAAAACCATAAAGAACCTGCTGTTTATGTGGAAAATACGTATACTCGCTCCGCGTTGCGGGTTCTAGAATTGGCCCTGAGTAACACCTACCTTGAAACCAGGGATAATAACAATGACCAGAACCATACTACTGGGAGCCTTGCTGGGAGCCAGTGCCGTTCCTGTGATGGCAGAAATGCCAGCGCAGGCCGCCACCTGTGTCAGTTGTCACCAGGCCTCGGGCCTGGGCATGGCCAACGTGGCGCCATCCATTGCCGGCATGCCGGCGCCCTACCTGGCGGCACAGCTGCGCCATTTTCAGCAGGGCGAACGCGATAACGCCATCATGAAACCCATGGCCATGATGCTGGACGACGCCGGCATTGAAGCAGTAAGCCAGTGGTTCGCCGGCCTCCCGGTCCCCCTGCCCGAAAACCCGGCCTTTCGGGGAGAGAAGCCGGCCCCGCATACCATGACAACCGGTGAAAGACTGGCCTATCAGGGCGACTGGCAGCGTAATCTTCCCAGCTGCGTGGCCTGCCACGGTCCCGAAGGGGTTGGCGTGGGCGAGGTATTTCCGCGGCTGGCGGGCCAGCATGCCGACTACATAGAGAGCCAGCTCAGGGCCTGGCAAAGCGGCAGCCGCGCCGCCGATCCCCACGGCCTGATGGCGCCGGTGGCCAAAAAACTGACCGCGGAAGAAATCACCGCCGTTGCCAGCTACTTCGCCAGCCTGGGAGGCCAGTAACATGATCAGAATCTCTGCCATTATGCTGGGCCTGTCACTGGCCGGCATCACCGCGGCTCATGCCGTGGACACCGCCAAACTGGCCATTCAGGAAGAACTGCCGGTCGGCAGGGCCACCGGCGACTACCCCGCACCGCCGGGCTGGGACAAGCTGCCCGAAGGCGAGTTCGGCGAAAAAATCATTCGCGGTTACAACTATTTCGTGAATACCCAGGCACTGGCGCCGGAGTTTGTGGGCAATGGCCTGAACTGCGTGAACTGCCACATGGACGGCGGCAAAAAGGAAAACGCCGCACCGCTGTGGGCTGCTTACATGAGCTATCCGGCCTACCGCAAAAAGAACAACCGTATCAACAGCTATGAAGAGCGCATTCAGGGCTGCTTTCTGTATTCCATGAACGGGACCCCGCCGGAACACATGAGCCCGGTACTGGTGGATCTGTCTGCCTATGCCTACTGGCTGGCCCAAGGCACCCTCACCGGCGAGCAGTTCAATCCGGCCGAGATGGCCATTCCCGGCGATGAAGATCTGCTCAAGGGCGGCAAACGTGACGATTTTCCCTTTACTCAAGGCTATCTGAATGCCGGCGGCAGCGCCGACTTCAAGACTCCGGGCCGCGGCTATCCCAAGCTGCCCGAGCCGGAACAGGCCCCCGATATCGCTCGTGGCAAACAGGTGTATAAGCAGGAGTGTGCGGTGTGCCACGGTGCCAATGGAGAGGGCCAGAAGGTCAACAACCGTTACGTGTTTCCGCCGCTGTGGGGCCCGGACACCTACAACTGGGGCGCCGGCATGCAACGGGTGAATACCGCCGCCTACTTCATTCACCAGAACATGCCTCTGGGCCAGCCGGAAAAACTCACCGAGCAGCAGGCCTGGGACGTGGCCATGTTCCTCGACACCCACGAGCGCCCGCAGGATCCGCGCAACCACGGCTCACTGGAAGAAACCGTAGAGAAATTTCACGGCGGCTACAGCCAGTACGGCAAGGAAGTGAACGGCAGCGTGCTGGGCACCGCCAGCTACCCCAACCATCCGAACAAGCCGTAAATTACCCAGAACACAAAAGGGCCGCAATACGGCCCTTTTCAGAGAGGGTTATTTGTTTAAAAGGTGATTGGCAGACTGAAGTTTACCTGTACATCGGGCGCATCCTCTGTCAGGCCGGCCTGCAGGTTCATGTTAAGCGTCGTTTTTTCAGTCAAAATCAATGAAAAACCAACGCTCAGGCTGTCAAGCTGCAACATCTTGCTATTGGGGGCATTACGACCATTTATTTTAGACTTTAGTACGGTTCTATGGTTTATGCCCAAACTGTATGACAACCTGTTATTTACTGCAAAACCCATTCCCATCCCAAGAAAAATGCTATCACCCAGTTTGACCTTGTCACCGGTTTGATCATCTCCATTAAGATCTCTATCAGCTGTCGTTTCGAAATTATAGGTATACCCTGCCGTTCCGAAGAGAACAGCCGGATCTGTAGGATAAATCAATGTCATGCTCGGTTCTACAGACCAGCTACCACTACCAGTTGGGGGGCGTTTAAAATAACCTATACTATTCAACTCTTCATCAAAAGGAGAGCGTCCGGTATCAGACTTCAATCTAATCCCACCAATCCAAAAGGGTGCTGATTCAAGATTAAATTGATAACGAACGGCTGCTTCAACGTCGCCGAGCGCCCCTCCGTTAGAAGTAAAGGTTCTTGAGCCAGAGGTCGGTTCATTGGGATCTCTAAACCGATAGCTGTCATAACGATAAACCCATGGCACCCTGAGTTCAATATCTACTCTGTCTGTCAGACCATACCTGGCTCCTAACCCCCAAGTAAAGGTAGCCAAATCCTGATCTTCTGCCTGTATCAAACCAACAACAATAGCCGGCAGCACACTGTAACCAAGAATAGAAACTCGGGTTGATGAGTTCTGGGCATAGCTAAAAGAGGGTTCTACTTCAAGCTGCCCCTTGGGCGTCAATAAGCCGGTGGTATTCAGGGAGCTGGCAATGGCATCGACCACTTGCTTGTCCTGAGCATGGGCGACGCTGACGGTGGTTAACAGCAAGCCGGCGAAAAATATCCTTTTTTTCATCGTTATCTCCTGATTCCATATCTAGCAATTAAACGATGCAATGACGCTCTGGAAATACATAACAGCTCTGCCGCTTTACCAGTACTACCAGAAACCAGTTCGAGCACTCTTTCAATGGCAAGGGCATCCGCCTCCTCTCTGGCCCGGCGTAAACTGAAGTCGCTCTCCTTTACCCTTATCAGTTTAGCCATGCCCATCACTTCTGCCGAAAGATGCTCGGAGTGACAATGTTCAACCCCGGCTCTGACCCGCTCAATCAACTCATCGACATTACCTGGCCAATGATATCTTTCAATGGCTTCTTCCGCCTGAGAGGTAAAACCAGACATGAACTTACCCCTCTCCCTGCCTATTTTTTGAAGATAGTGCTTTGCAATAAGAAGTTTGTCTTTCCCCCTTTCCCTCAGTGGTGGTACCTTGATAAGGTTACTCTTTAGTGCAACGAGGAAGCCCGGATTCCACCTTGATTTATCATCAACTGCGTCAATGGGCTTGCCAAAGCCATAAATAACCAGGAAGTGTTCGGAATAACTTTGTGATGCAATAAGATGCTGCATGCTGTCCGATGCCTCATCGGCATTAAAAAGATACAGGCAGATACCATCGCTCGACTTGCAGTTCGGCGCATCGCACAGATCGGAAAGAAACTCGCTATTGCTGTCCTTTGCCGCATCCACACATATAAAGCAACACCCTTTGATGTCTGCCAGGCACCGGGCTATCAACTCCTTGCCCACCCCTCTCTCACCCACCAGCGTCAGACAATGACCCCGAAAGGACTGAAGGAAGATCAACACGTTCTGGAAATCTTCGTGGTTGCCAATCAGCCCCTGTTTTTCAAAGGTTAAGCTCAGGCTTCCTTTAATTCTCGACATGCCATACGCCCTGCCCAGGGTAATGGCCAGCATATTGTCTATCACCGGTGATGTGTGATAATCATAACAATAGGTGGCAACAAATAGCTGCCATTCTTCCTTCAGCAATTGATTTGGCGACAAGATGGCCACCCAGTAAACACCCTGGTGTCCGTCCATCCAGCGCTTGAGTTTTTGGCCTGGGGATTCAATTCCCCGGCAGTCCAGAATGGCCACCGAGGTTCCTGAGGAAGTCAGATAGGCACCGGCCGTGTCCAGGTTACTGTGCCTGATAATACTCCAGTCGGATCGCTGGCAATCCCATATACGCGTACCAGATCGCTCGGAAACGGGCTGCAGTATCAGAACCTCCCTGTCCAGAGCCATCTTGTACCTCCTTGTACACTCAAACCTGACAATGACTATGAATATAGGACAGTTTCCCGGCGTACAATTCAAGGCCTCACAAAAAACAGACAACCGGCTGATAGAAAAGATAAAAAAATTGATCAAGCCTGTTTGAAACCTACAGACAAGCCTGATTACAACCTGCTGCTTTCAGATGAAAGGTTTATTTTTAAGGCCATGAAAAGATACAAATGGAGCTTGATATGGCAACACGAAGGGAATGTTATATATAAGCGCATCCTCTAATAAAACACCCCGTTATAGCTGAAAAGTTATAACGGGGGATATTAAAATACAGGTATGATTTCTAGTATCCATGTACGCGGGCAGCATCCAGCATCCTTGTAACTCCCTGATTAAACCGATAGCTTTCTACCGAACGTGGCGTCACTACATTGATATCCAGCTTCACATCAATCCGATTGCCATTGGTCGAGTTCCTGATGATGTAGCCCAGCTGGCCATCACCTTCAAGCGCGTCCACCCTCATGCCACTTGGCAAACCCGTTACCGCGGGAAGCACCAGCCGATTATTATTGACATCGAAAACATTACTAAAAAACACCGTCTTGTTATTAACCAGAGCCTCCATCTTGAGACCTATTGAATAATTAATTCCTGGCAGCAGGAAGCCTCCTCTATACTCAGCAAGTTCATTTTCGGGCACAACAGCAACACCGTTAAAACTGTCATATTGAGGTCTGGAAAAGGCTATTACTGGCAGTAAAGCAAAAACCACTAGCCATTTCATGATATTCTCCTTGCTAAAAAGCCTTAATAGAGCTTATCTGCCGGCAGCATCAACTCCGTGAGGTGAGGCAACCGTTGACGTAACGCCATGCTGGTGGGAGCATTGGGTGCAGAGTGCTCCCAGTTTTCCTTTTTGTTGAAACCGGCACGAGCCAGCTCAACCTTGTCCTTGATAACAAGAAACACGCCATTGCTGCTCTTATCAAAACTTTCAGCATCGGTAATATGCAATCCAAGAGAAGGGTCACCGATTAAAACCTTGTCATTGGATATTCCCTTTATAACAACAAAGTGGTTATAACCATCATAATTAACCAACGCGATGGCCGGCAGGCCCAGGCTGGTGATATCCTCCCTTGTCATTCGGTAACCTTCGGATGAAAGCCCCCGACGGGAAAGAAAACGCTTCATGTCCAACATTGAAAAACCAAACTTCTCGATCTTCTCCTTATCGCCGAATCTGAACATATCTTCGAACACTTCCTCTTCAGAAACACTCATCGCATAATGATGAGAAAGCAGAGAGGCCAATGCCGCAGAGCCACAACTGAAGTCGTATTGCTGCTTCACCACCTCTCCAAACTTTATCTCTGCAAAGCTCTGAACAGGAACCCTTAATCTGGCACCTCCTGCCCCCGGAAGATTCAGTGCAAAACTGACCGCCGGAAACAGAGCCATTAATATTAGTATTTTTTTAGTCATAGTCACTTGGCCATAATCACGTTAACCGAAGCACTCATATTGGTGACATTTGAGTTGCCGCTGGTCAGATTGATTAGCATAATACCATTGGCACCCTGAAATGCTCCCGGTGAAATGTTATTACGCCCCGTGATACTATTGGTTACATCACCTGCAACCCCAGCCTGTACTGTAGTATTATCCTGCTCGTGGTTATCGAAAAACATGCCCCGACTGTCGCCAAGGGCGGCTGCATCCATTACGGAAAGTTTTTCGAAGTCAGTTTCAGCCAGAACAGGAAAGGTCAGTATTGCTGACAGCAGTATTATCCTTTTCATGGTTCCCTCCAGCAACCAGCCGGCTCCGAGGAGCCGGCATATCAGTTTAGAACTGCATACTAGAGTTAACATTCACGCTCTGGTTACCCAGGGCACTCTGACCAGAGATACCCTGCTGAACGTTAATACCGTAAGTCGGGCCGGTATTACCGATATTGTTATCACCAGACTTGATCATGGAAACAGAGTAAGCCTTGGACCAGGATGCGGAAGCCGCCTGCTGGTCAAGATTCTGGGCTGCCTTCAGCTTGGCCATACCGGCACCGGCACCCAAACCGGCACCGTAGCCGGCACCACCGGCGTCACCGCTGTCTACATCACTGCCACCGTCTTCACGACCACCATGGCGACGATGCTTGTTGCCAAGGCCTGGGGGGAAACGACCACTGGTATCACCACCGTTGGCTTCACTGGAGGCGGCTCCCAGACCGGCACCAAAGCCGACCCCGACGCCAAGTGCATCATTATCAGCCTTTTGCTTCATAAAGCCCAGGTTAGCAGCACCGGAGTCAGCATGAGACCCTGCGGCAGAAAACGATACA
The DNA here is from genome assembly GCF_030849025.1 of Oceanimonas pelagia. Taxonomy (NCBI): domain Bacteria; kingdom Pseudomonadati; phylum Pseudomonadota; class Gammaproteobacteria; order Aeromonadales; family Aeromonadaceae; genus Oceanimonas; species Oceanimonas pelagia. The sequence goes on along the minus strand of NZ_CP118224.1, from coordinate 40,650 downwards.
GTATCGCCAGTATGCCCACCCTGGAAGGTAAAGTTTTTCTGGTAATTCAGCTTGGTGTCCAGCTTAATTCTGACACTGTTGTCCCAGCCATTCAGAATATCCTTATTAATATTCTTGGTCAGTTTCTTATAATCCAGATCGATATCATATACTGCTGATCTGTCTACTGCCTGATTACCGTCATCATTGGTATTATCGGTACCGCCGCGGCAGCATTCCGAGCCGCCGCCACCGCCACCACCTCGCCAGTCTCTGTCACCAGCCGATGCACCGAATGAAATACCCAGTGCGGCAGCAATCATTACCGCCAATGTTTTGTTTTTAATAGACATGGTAAAATCCCTCTTTTGCTTTGTGTCTGCTTGTGTGTCTACCAACTCGCCACCGCATGTAATCAGAACGTTTCACATCGGGCGAATTCAGGGTTTTCTGGTTAACCCTGACATTAAGACTAGCGAAGAGTTTTTTAAGCGAAGTAGCAAAAGCGAGCGGATTAAAACCGAATGGAAATATAAAATAGAAATGATCAACAAAATAAAATAAAAATTATTAAAACTGCAACAAAAGCAACATTCGAGTCTATATTACCGCGCAACAAGGCGAAGATGAAAACCCCATTTGAAACTTGCCTGGGACATGAATATTACTCCTTTTATCAGCACAGTTTCATTCGATTCTTAATATAGCCCAGGTAATACCCGGACGAGCCTGTATTTACTCATAAAAATTAGAAAGAACCCATTCGAGAACCCATGTCCACTGACCCTGTTATAACCGTGCGACCTAAGAAGGCGGCTGATATTTCATCAGCCCGGTAAATAGACACTTTCCTGGCCATGTCGCCGTGGTGGTGAGAACCGGGCCGTGGCATCGCACAGCCCGTTACCTGCCTCCGGAACCGGGCGGGGTAATGCCCTGTTCATACCACTTTTTTGTATGACCCCGCCGCGGACACTCCCGCCAGCATGCGCAGATCAAAGCCGGTAGGATTCTGGTGCAACCGCAGATCAAACTCGGGCAGCACGGCGAAGATATGATCAAAGATATCGGCCTGAATGTTCTCGTACTCCGCCCACCGGGTGGTGCTGGTAAAGGCGTAGATCTCAATGGGAATGCCCTCACTGCCGGACTCCAGCTGGCGCACCATCAGGGTCATCTGCTGATGAATATGTGGGTGCTGGCGCAGCAAGGCCGCCAGATAGGCCCGAAAGGTACCCAGATTGGTCAGGCGCCGGCCATTGACCAGCGAGCTCATGTCGGCCGGCTGCTCACTGTTGTGGCGGCTGATTTCCCGCACCTTGTCACTGAGGTAACCATCGAGCAGGTGTGCCTTCTGCAGCCGGCGAATGTCCTCTTCGTCAAGAAAGCGCACGCTGGTGGCATCGAGTCGCAGGCTGCGCTTGATACGCCGACCACCCGACTCGCTCATGCCACGCCAGTTCTTGAAGGAGTCGGAGATCAGGGCATGGGTAGGAATGGTGGTAATGGTGTGATCCCAGTTTTGCACCTTGACCGTGGTCAGGCCAATGTCAATCACCTCGCCGTCGGCACCGTAGCGGCCCATTTCCAGCCAGTCGCCCACCGCCAGCATGTCGTTGGCAGAGAGCTGAATGCCCGCCACCAGGCCCAGAATGGGATCCTTGAACACCAGCATCAGCACCGCCGTCATGGCGCCCAGGCCGCTCAGCAAAATCACCGGCGACTTGCCGATAAGGGTAGAAACAATCAGCAGGCCAATAAAAATGCTGGCCAGCAGTTTCACGCTCTGAAAAATGCCCCGCAGCGGAAAGGCACGCATGGCCGGACGCTGGCGAAAAATATCGAGCAGGGCATCCAGCAGGGAATAGAGCGACAGCAGGGCATACAGCAGGATCCATAAATTGGCCGCGGTCTGAATGGAGGGCAGCAGCAGCGTGCCGCTTTCCAGCCAGAGCCCGGCCTGAATATAAATGATGATGCCCTGCAGGGTCAGCGCCAGCCGGCCAAACAGCTTGCGCTCGAAAAAGGCCCGCCGCCAGATGCGCTGAGTGCCGCGGGTCCGGCCTTCAACCCAGCGCAGCACCACCCGGTGCAGCACAAAGTGAATGCCCAGAGACATTATCACAATCAACCCCAGCGCAATGCCGGTGTAAGCCAGCTTGGCAAACTGGGGCACATACTGGTTGAGCCAGGGCATCAGCCAGCCTTCCAGATCCTTGACCTCGTTCATTATTGCTACCCGTGTTGTTGGCATGAGCCGTCATGCTACCGGCTGCGTGAAGTGCCATCAAATGTCCGGCCCGTAACGGTAGTCGCCACCGGCCTTGAGTGCCCGCCGGTAGGCCGGCCTGGCCTGAATGGCATTCACATAGGCCCGCAACCGGGGAAAACGGTCGGCCAGCGCCGGGCTGTGCATGGCGGCCTCCAGGGGAAAGCTCATCTGAATGTCGGCGGCGCCAAACCGCGTGCCGCCGAACCACTCGTGGCAGGACAGATGATCCGCCACAAAGTTGAGATGGGTATGGATCTGCCCGTCGAGAAAGGCCTTGTTTACCCCCGCCACGATTTTGCCCACCAGGGGGCGCACAAAAAACGGCATCGGCGCCTGCCTGACCCGTTCAAACACAAAACGCATCAGCAGCGGCGGCATCAGCGAGCCCTCGGCGTAATGCAGCCAGTACACATACTGCCACCACTCGGCGGTTTCACGCTCGGGCAGCAGGGTGGCGGCGCCGTAACGCTGGGCCAGATAGTCGACAATGGCGCCCGATTCGGCGAGGGTCAGCTCGCCGTCGGTCAGCACCGGTGACTTGCCCAGCCCGTGTATGGTCTTCAGGCTCCCGGGGGCCAGCCCGGTATCGGCATCGCGCCGGTAGCGCACCAGCTGATAGTCCAGCTCCAGCTCTTCCAGCAACCACAAAACGCGCTGGGCGCGGGAATGCTCCAGATAATGCAGGGTGATCATCAGGGTCTCCTTTTAAGTCGTGAGCCTTCACCAGACCAAAATGTAACAAAAATGTTTTAAGACTTATGTCCAATGGTGACAGCCGTTAACAGGCCTTAGGATGGCAAGCGCTTAAACAGGGAAAGTATTATTCATCGAGGAGATGACCATGTCTGATGCACCATCCCAGACCTACCGCTCTCAGCGCAAACCCCGCAGCCACTTCGACAACCGGGCCGCCTATCTTGAGCACGAGCTGTCCATCATGTCGCCCCGCCGCTGGGGCATCAACCTGCCGTTTCGCGACTACAGCTTTGAACTGGAAGATCTGGTGCCGGCGCTGGCGGCCACCATCGGCAAAATCGTGATGGTCGCAGCCGTGGTGGCGGCCTTTGCCGGCCCGCTGGGGCTGAGCGACGCCTTCGTGGTGGAGAACGTCCGCTTTGAAATGCTGATCGCGGCGCTGCTGTTCGTGATTTTGTTCTCGGGCTTTATCAACCCCAACGCCAACCTGGCCGGTACCCACGGCCCCATGATTCCGCTGATCCCGCTGATCGTCGCCTCCGGCGGTCATCCGCTGGCACTCGGACTGATGGTGGGCCTGCTGGGGCTGCTGCTCAGCATCAGCAAGGGCGGCAGCAAGCTGATGGCGCTCACCAGCGACGGGGTGCGCGGCGGCCTGCTGATTTATCTCGGTGCCATGGGCCTGCTCAGCCAGATCAAGGCGCTCACCGCCTGGGCCAACGGACTGGAGATGGGTTACATCGCCTTTGTGGTGATCCTCGCCACCATTATCATGTATGCCCTGCTGGCCCGGCTGGAAATGCGCTGGCTGTCCATTCCACTCGGCTCCGGCATCGCCTTTCTCATCGCCATCGTCCTGGGCGCGCCGTTCGAGTTTGTCACCGAGCCCGGCATTCCTCACCTGAGCCCGTCCTACTGGTGGGGTGACAACACCGGCTGGCAGATGGGCTGGCCCGGCCTGCAGCACTTCATCAGCGTGGCACCCTTCGCCGTGCTGGCGGTAGCCATGTGGTCGCCCGACTTTATGGGTCACCGGGTCTTCCAGGAGCTGAACTATCCGAAAAATGCCAACAAGGTGCTGATGAACGTGGACGACACCATGGCCGTGGCCTCGGTACGTCAGGCCGTGGGCAGCGTGCTGGGCGGCGGTAACCTGGCGTCGTCCTGGGGCACCTACATGATCCCCGCCGCCATTGCCAAGCGCCCCATTCCCGCCGGCGCCGTGCTCACCGGGCTGTTTTGCGTGATCGCCGCGCTCTGGGGTTATCCCATGGATCTGGCGGTATGGGCGCCGGTGCTGCGGGTGGCGCTGATCGTGGGGGTATTCATGCCGCTGCTGGAAGCCGGCATGCAGATGACCCGTAACACCACCAGCAGCCAGTCGGCCGGCATAGTGGTGTTCGCCTCCGCCTTTGTGAACCCGGTGTTCGGCTGGTCCATGACCATGCTGCTGGACAATCTGGGCCTGATTGGCGACAAGGAACGCGGCAAGAAACTGCGCCTGATGGACCGCTGGGTGATTCCGGGCATTACCTTTGTCATTCTGCTGGCCATCATGGCCGCCGTGGGCATGCTGCCGGGCATTCCGGCACTGATCACCGCAGAGTAACGTTTCCCGATAATGTAAAAGCCGGAGCATTGCTCCGGCTTTTTTATTACCTGCGCAGTGAGGGGTGAGGAGTGAGGAGACCCACAACAACTCCCCGGTATTTTCTTCTCACCCCTGTCCCCTCACTCCTCTCTTCCTTTACCCCTCACCGTTAAAAGCGAACTCCGGCGCCAGCCGGCTCAATCCCAGCCCCTGGCCCTTGCTGAGCCTGATCTGCACCGGCACCCGCTCCTTCAGCGCCTCGATATGGCTGATCACGCCAATCATCTTGCCACTGGCGTTAAGGGCATCCAGAGCATCCAGGGCCACCTCCAGGGTATCGGCGTCCAGAGTGCCAAAGCCTTCGTCCAGAAACAGCGAGTCAATGCGGGTCTTGCTGCTCACCAGGTCCGACAAGGCCAGCGCCAGCGCCAGGCTCACCAGAAAACTCTCGCCTCCCGACAGGGTCTGGGTATCCCGGGATACATCCGCCTGCCAGGTGTCGATCACCGACAGCTCCAGTTCAACATGTTCGTTGCGGGCCAGCCGGTAACGACCGTGCAACCGTTCCAGCCGGCGATTGGCCAGATGTACCAGATGCTCCAGGGTCAGCCCCTGCGCAAAGCGACGGTAGCGGGCACCGTCGGCAGAGCCGATCAGGCTGTTGAGCTGCTCCCAGCGCTGCAACCGATGGCGGGCCAGCTCAATCTCGTCCAGCAACGCCTGCTGCCGGCCGCGCTGGGCCGCGTCGTGCTCCAGCCGTTCATCCAGCCGGCCCAGTTGCTGCTGCAGCGCGTTTTCCGCCTGCTGCTGAGTGTCTTCGCGCTGTTGTAACACCGCGAGCGCCTCGGGGGCCGTGTCTCCCAGCTGGCGCCAGGCCCGCTCGGCCTGGGCCAGCCGGTCTGCCGCCAGTGCCAGTGCCTGTTGCAGTGCCTGCAGCCGGGTTTGCAGTTGCCGGCGTTCGTCCTCTTGCAGATAAGCGGCGAGGAAGCCGGCCTCGTCGGCAAAGGGGCTGGCGGCCAGGGCCTGCTGCCAGGAGATGCACGCCTCGGCGAGCGTCTGCTCAAGGAGCGCCTGCTGTTGCCGCTCCTGTTCCAGCAGAGCGTTCTGGCGCAGCAGCTCGTCGCTGAGCGCCCGCAGTTGGGCGTCGGCCTCATGGGCCTTGGCCAGTGGATCGGCGGCACGCACGGGCTCACCGTCGGGCAGCCCCAGCGCCTGCCAGTGCTCCTGCCAGCGCCGGACCAGGCCTGCCGCCTCGCCGAGCTCGGTAGCCAGTTGCTGGCGCTGGCTCTCCAGCTGGCGCATGGCCTGCTGCTGTTGCTGCCAGCCTTGCCACTGCCGCTCGGTTTGCTGCAACCAGCCATGCCAGCTCTCGGGCCGGTGCCCCACGCTGGCGGTGAGCGACTGCTCCAGTGCATGGATTTGCCCTGCCAACGCCTGCTGCTCGGTGATCTGCTGCTGCCGTTCACGTTGCAGGCCTTGTTGCTGTTGCGCCAGCAACTGCTGTTGGTGCTCAAGTTCACCAACCCGGCTGGCGGCGGCTTGGCTGGCCTGCACCGCCCGGTTCAGGGCAGCGGCGACGGCTTCCAGCCGCTCGCTTTGTTGCTCCAGCCGCGCCAGCTGCTGCCGGCGCTCATGCAGCGCCTCACTCCAGTCGTCGGCGGGCAGGGCCAGCGCCTGCACCCGCTCTGTTTGCTGCGCCATGTGCTGCTCAATGGCCTTGTTCAGGCTGTGCAGCCGCTGTCTGGCCTGCTCCAGCGCCGCCTTGTGCTCCGCCTGCTGCGTGCCCAGCCGGGTACCCAGTTGCTCGGTGGCATCCAGCTCCGCCTGTTTTTGTTGCAACTCCCTGGCGGTGCCGTCGTCCAGACTGCGGTAATCCTCAATGGCCGGGTGCGACAGGCTGCCGCACAGCGGGCAGGCTTCGCCAGGCTGCAAGCGGCTTCTGTGCTCGTCCAGCGAACGGATCAGTGTTTCCTGCTCCAGCAGACGGGTCTTGTCGCGCACCTGCTCCTTGAGCAGGCGATACCGTTCACGCACCTGAGCCAGCTGCTGCTCCCCCTGTTGCCACTCGGGCTCAAGCCGGGCCAGTCTCTGCTGCTCCTGGTGCCGTTCATTCCGCAACTCTCGCAGCCGCTCATCTCCCTGTTGCAACGCCAGCCACCGGGACTGCTGCTGACGCAGCTGCTGCAGCCGGGCCTTCAGTCCGGCCTCGCTGTCGCCCTCCAGCACATGCGTCAGCGCCTGCTGTTGTTGCCGGCACAGCTGTTCGGCCTGCTCACGGGCCTGCTCCGCCGCCAGCCGCTGCCGTCCCAGCGCCTGTTGTTCTTCTTCAAGTCGCTGCTGCTCCTGATCGTTTTGCCGCAGCCGGGCCAGCAATGTCTGCGCCTGCTGCTGTAACCGGTGCAGTTGTTCCACCGTGGCGCGCCAGCCCGCCAGCTGCTCACCCAGACGTTCTCCGGCGGTATTGGCCGCCATGGCCGAGGCCAGTTGCCGGCACTGCCGTTCAAGCTGCTCATCCTGCGCCAGCAGGGCCTGATGATGCTGACGACTGAACGACAGCCCCTGCCAGCTGCACCGGTTGCGCTGCGCCAGAAGCGTGTTCAGGCCGGTTTCGCGCCGCTCTCGCTGGGCACTCAGGGCCGTAAGCGTTTCTCGCTGTTGCTGCACTTGCTGCCATTGCGGCTGCAACCGGGCCGCCGGCTCGCTCTGCGCCAGTTTGCGCTGCTCGGGCGCGGCTTCATTCAGCGCCGCCTGAGCCTGCTGATGTGCCTGCCGAGCCTGGGCCAGTTGCTGTTCGCATTGATCCCACTGCCGCCGGTGCTGCAACGCCGACCGGGTTTGTTGCAGCGCCTGCTGCCCCTTGGCCAGCTCATGAGCAGCCCGGGCACGCTGCTGCTCAATGGCCCGGCGTTCATCCTCCTCAAGCAGGGCCATGCCCTGCAACTGAGCCTCCTGCCGCGCCAGCGCCTGCCGATGCTCCCGGGTCTGCTCAAACACCCGCTGGGATATGCGGGCGTAAATATCGGTGCCGGTAAGCTCTTCCAGCAGCTCGGCGCGTTCGTTGGCGTCGGCGTGCAAAAAGGCGGCAAAGCCCCCCTGGGCCAGCATCATGGATTTGGTGAAGCGGCCAAAGTCGAGGCCGGTGAGGGTTTCCGTCAGTTTGAGCTTGTCGTTGATCTTGTCGGTAAGGATCTCGCCGTTCCGCCTGGCCAGCTCCACCCTGGGCGCCTGCAGCTTGCCGCTCGCCTTGCCCCGGGCCCGGCGCTGGCTCCAGAAGGCCCGGTAGCCCTCGCCCTTGACCTCAAATTCCACCTCCGCCAGGCAGTCGGCGGTGTGCCGGGTCATCAGCTCGTTGCTGCCGGCAGACACGGTTTTCATGCGCGGGGTCTGGTGATAAAGCGCCAGGCAGATGGCGTCGAGCAGGGTGGTCTTGCCGGCACCGGTGGGGCCGGTGATGGCAAACAGGCCGTTGTCGGCAAAAGGCGCCTGCGTAAAGTCGATTTTCCACTCGCCCTGCAGGGAGTTGAGATTTTTCAGCCGCAAGCTCAGAATTTTCATGCCGGCTCCTCCAGGCTCGCCAACACCTGAGCATAAAGCTCAGTCAGCCCAGCTTCATCGTCCTGCGCCAGTTCCTCAACCGCCAGCCGCCGCTCAAACACCTGCTGCGGGGTCAGCTCGCTCAGGGTTTCCTTTTGCTCGGCCACCAGGGCCGCACCGCGCTCGCGCCGGCCCCGGCGCACCATCAGTACCTCGACGTGCAGCCCGTCGCACAGAGCCTGCACCCTGGGCTGCAAATCACTCAAGTAGTCGTCTTCGGTGACGGTCACCTCCAGCCACACCGGGCGCTCCGCCGTGCCCGCCGAGGCGACCTCGGGCAGCGCCGTTTCCAGCGCCTTCAGGCTGCCCGTTACCCGCCCCAGGGGCTGAAACACCGGTACCGGCACCGGCGTGACACTCTGCAGGCCGCAGGTGCCCAGTTCCACCAGCAGCACCTGCTTTTGCTGGCCGGCTTCATCAAAGCTCAGCGCCAGCGGCGCGCCGCTGTAACGAATGTGCTCGCACCCGCCCACCTTTTGCGGCTTGTGTATGTGCCCGAGGGCAATGTAGTCGGCAGGTGGAAAGGCGCCGGCGGGAAAAGCCTCCAGGGTGCCGATGTAAATGTCCCGCACCGAGTCACTGCGGCTGGCCCCCACGGTAGTGAGGTGACCGGTGGCGATAATGGGCAGCTCACCGCCCAGCGCAACACGGCGGGCCTGCGCCCGTTCAAACAGCTGCTGATAGTGCGCCGCAATGGCCTGCTGCAGCGCCCGGCTTTTGTCGTCGGCGCTGTCGCCGGCCCGGCTTTCCAGCAGATCCCGCGGGCGCAGAAAGGGAATGGCGCAGAGCAGCGCCGCCGGCTCGCCGGCCCGGTTGACCAGGGTAATCAGCTGCTGCTCCGGCTCGGCCTGCACCCCGGGGATCACCCGCACCCTGAGGGCATCCAGCAGTTCACGGGACTCATTGAGCATGGCCACCGAATCGTGGTTGCCGCCCAGCAGCACCAGGCCGGCGCCGGTGCGGCTCATGGCCACCACAAAGTTGTGGTACAGCTCGCGGGCATAGCTGGGCGGCGTGCCGGTATCGAAAATGTCGCCGGCCACCAGCACCGCATCCACCTTGTGGTGATGCACCTGCTCGACCAGCCAGGCAAGAAAGGCGGCGTGCTCGTCGAGCCGGGTCTTGCCCATGAAGTGCTGGCCCAGATGCCAGTCGGAAGTGTGCAGAATGCGCATGAGAGCCCTTGTGTACGTTCGGGAGTGTCGGCTATTAAACCCGCTCGGCGACGGCGGTGCAATTGGCCTTGGTCTGGCGGCAAAACTTGCTAGACTGGCGTCCTGCCTTTTTTGTTTGTTGCCCCATGCCGTTTTCCTACGACTTTCTCGCCCTGGCGGCCGCCGCCTGCTGGGCCGTGTCCAGCCTGCTGTCTGCCAGTGCCGCCCGCCACCTGGGCGCCTTTGCCTATTCCCGCTGGCGCATGTTCTGCGTCAGCCTCATGCTGTGGGCCGCGGCCCTGATCACCGGCGGCTGGGCCAGCCTGAATGCGCCGGCGCTGGGGATCATGGCGGCGTCGGGACTGATTGGCATTTTTATCGGTGACACCGCCCTCTATGCCGCCATGAACCGGCTGGGGCCGCGCCGGGCCAGCGTGCTGTTTGCCACCCATGCGCTGTTTTCGGTGGTGTTGGGTTATGCACTGTTTGACGAGCGTATCGGCGGCCGGGCGCTGGCCGGCGGCGTGCTGCTGGTGGGGGGCGTGATGACCGCCATTTTCTTTGGCCGGCGCGGCAGCGAAACCCATGCCTGGGAGCAGGATAACGGCAGCCCCTGGCCGGGCATCGCGCTTGGGCTGCTGTCGGCCCTGTGCCAGTCGGTGGCGACCCTGATGGTCAAGCCCATCATGGAGGGGAACGTGGATCCGGTGGCGGCCTCAGCGGTGCGCATGACCACGGCCTTTGTGGCGCATCTGGCCCTGCTGTGGTGCGGGCTGGCGGTGGCCAGGCCACTGCAGCGCATTAACTGGCCGGTGTTTGGCATGGTGGCGCTGAACGCCTTTCTGGCCATGGGGGTGGGCATGACCCTGATTTTGCTGGCGCTGCGTTATGGTGAAGTGGGCATGGTGGCCATGCTGAGCTCGGTGAGTCCGGTGCTGGTGCTGCCACTGCTGTGGCTGGTGATGAAACGCCGGCCCGCCGGTGGCGCCTGGATGGGCGCCCTGGCTACCGTGATTGGCACGGCGTTGATTGTAACCCGCCAGGCGGGTTAAAGACCCAGGCCTTCTTCGTCGAGCGCCCGGCGCACGCCGGCGTCCTCCTTCATGTCCTGGAAGTGGCGGGCCAAGTGGGGATAGGCATTCAGTCCCTCGGGCAGCACCCGGGTGGCCCAGTATTCATAGGCAAAGGCGCAGGCGTCGACAATGCTTCTGTGCTCGTCCATATACCAGGTCCGGCTGGCCAGGTGATTGTCCATGCGCTGCAGAAAGGGCGCCACCCGGGCAGGCACCGCCGCCTTGATGGCATCGTGGGCGGCAAAACTGCGGTCCGAGGTGTATTTCTGGGGGGCGAAAAACGGCACAAAGGCGTTGTAGACATCGGCGTTCAGAAAACTCAGCCAGTAGTCGCACTGGTATTGCAACACGGGATCGGTTCCCGGCCCCAGGTGCTCGCCCTCCGGCAGGCGGGCCAGATAGCGCAGAATGGCGCTGTTCTGGTACAGGGCGCCCATGTCATCGGTCATCAGCACCGGCACCGCGGCCATGTAATTGATCTTTAGAAACGCCGGATCCCGCGTGTCGGCCAGCTCCAGTTCAAAGGGGGACTCCAGCCAGCACAGCACTATGTGCGGCGCCAGGGAGCAGGCTCCCGGCTTGTAATACAGTTTCATCAAATAACACCTCCTTGATATGACAATCGGGCACAGGGGCGCGCAAGCCCCTGTCACCAACCTGTATCAAGTATTGGCAGGGAATGAAAAATTGGCGACGCTTCCACAAGAAATGTCGCCAATTGAGTATCTGAAAGGTGAGCCCTGCCTCAGTCTTCCACCGCCAGCAGCATTTTCTTTAACAGCGCGGCAAACTGTTGTTGTTCTTCGGCAGACAAGGTGCCGGCCAGCTCGGCCTCGGCGGCCAGATGGTTCTTCACCGCTTCCTCCACCACCCTGAAGCCGTCATCGGTCAGGGTGACAATCACCCCCCGACGGTCGTGATCCGCCTGGGCCCGGGTCACCAGCCCCCGGCTTTCCAGCCGGTTGATGCGGTTGGTGAGCGCACCGGAAGAAATCAGCACCATGCTCTGCAGCTGGTTGGGAGACAGCTGAAAACAGGGCGGGTGCCGGCGCAGCGCCGCCAGCACGTCGAACTCGCCCACATTGAGATCAAAGCGGGCCAGATCCTGCAAGACCCGGCGGGTGATGAAGTATTCCAGCCGCACCACCCGGCCGATAACCTGGGTGCTGTCAAAATTCAGATCGGGGCGGGCCCGTTGCCACAGGGTCACTATGCGATCGATCTGATCCATCAGGCCGTTGGTAGATTGCGTGTGGTTGTCGTTCATTGTTTTTGGTTCTTCCCGAAAGTCATTTTGATATCAAGACAATCTACATCATAACATAAAGCTCAGGCGCTAAACCCCGGTCCAATATCGGGATATTCGCCGTCCGGCGCATTTAATGACCATGATTCTTGGGGTATACTCGCCGGGTTTAACGGAAAACAATGAACGCCAACTGGGAGAATGAAAAGGTGAGCCTGTTTAAAAACCTGTTGCTTGCCGGTGTTGCCGCTGCTTCGCTGAGTGGTATGGCCTACGCCGCCAATGATATGTCGCCTGAAGCCATTGCCGAGCGCACCAAGCCGGTGGGCAGCGTGTATACCGCCGCCGATCTGGAAGGTATCGTCGACACTGCCGCCACCGGCAACAGCGGCGAGCCCGCCGAGCCCCGCAGCGGCGAAGCGGTTTACACCGCCGCCTGCTCCGCCTGTCACGGCACCGGTGCCGCCGGCGCACCCATCAAGGGTGATGCCGATGCCTGGGGTCCGCGCGTGGCCAAGGGACGTGACACCCTGCTGGATCACGCCCTGAACGGCTTTAATGGCATGCCGGCCCGTGGCGCCTGTGGCAACTGCTCCGACGAAGAAATCGCCAACGCCGTTGACTACATGATGAACGCCATCTGAGTCACGCCGTTCACGTAGTAAAAAAGCCGCAGCAATGCGGCTTTTTTATTTTGAAATTAAGGGTGAAATGTAAGACGTGAGACGAACGTCAGACATCTTACCTTTTACGTCTTTCGATTCAGCATGGCCCGCAGGCTGGCCACGCCGGCCTGGCCCTTTTGCATGCGCTCGCCCTCGCTCTGGGGCTTGCGGTTGTGCTCCCAGTCCAGATCCTGCTGGGGCAGCTCCAGCAGAAAGCGGCTGGGCTCGGGACGGACGGTTTCACCGTATTGCCGCCGCTCCCGGCACAGGGTAAAGGTCAGCGCCTGCTGGGCCCGGGTAATGCCCACATAGGCCAGGCGGCGCTCTTCCTCGATGTTGTCTTCGTCAATGCTGCTCTGGTGGGGCAGCAGGCCTTCCTCCATACCCACCATAAACACAAAGGGAAACTCCAGGCCCTTGGAGGCGTGCAGGGTCATCAGTTGCACCTGTTCGCCGTCGTCCTCGTCTTCGCCCCGCTCCATCATGTCGCGCAGGGTCAGGCGGGTCACCACCTGGGGCAGGGTCATGGCCTCTTCCAGCTCCGAGCCCTCCAGCATCTGGCTGACCCACTTGAACAGGGTGGAGACGTTCTGCATGCGCATTTCGGCGGCCCGGGGGCTGGGGGAGCTTTCGTACAGCCATTCTTCGTAGTGAATGTCCTTGATCATGTCGCGCACCGCTTCCACCGCATTGCCCCGGGCGGCCTCGTCGCCCAACCGCACCAGCCAGTCGCTGAAGGCGCGCACCGCCACCAGCCCCCGGCCGGTGAGAGTCTGCTCCAGCCCCAGCTCAAAGCTGGCGGCAAACAGGCTCTTGCCCCGCTGGTTGGCGTAGGTGCCGAGCTTTTCCAGGGTGGTGGGGCCAATTTCCCGCCGCGGCGTGTTCACCACCCGCAGAAAAGCGTTGTCGTCGTCCGGGTTCACCAGCAACCGCAGGTAGGCCATGATGTCCTTGATTTCGGTGCGGGAGAAGAACGAGGTGCCGCCGCTGATCTTGTAGGGAATGCGGTTGGTCATCAGCGCCTTTTCCAGCAGCCGGGACTGGTGGTTACCCCGGTAAAGAATGGCGTAGTCACCAAACCTGCTGGCGTTCATGAACTTGTGGCCCATGATCTCGGCCACCACCCGCTCCGCCTCGTGCTCCTCGCTCTTGGCGAACAGCACCCGCACCGGCGCCTCGTATTCCATTTCCGAAAACAGCTGCTTCTCGAACACATGAGGGTTGTTGGCGATCAGAATGTTGGCGCACTGCAAAATGCGTCCCCGGGAACGGTAGTTCTGCTGCAGCTTGATCACCTTAAGGCTGGGGTAGTCTTCCTTCAGCAGCACCAGGTTCTGGGGCCGGGCACCGCGCCAGGAGTAAATGGACTGATCGTCGTCCCCCACCACGGTAAAGCGGGCGCGCTCGCCGGCGATGAGCTTGACCAGCTCATACTGGCTGGTGTTGGTGTCCTGATATTCATCCACCAGCAGGTAGCGGATCTTGTTCTGCCAGTAAGCCCGCGCCTCGGCATTGGTCTTGAGCAGCAGGGTGGGCATCAGAATGAGATCGTCGAAGTCCAGGGCGTTGTAAGCCTTCATGTGGCGCTGGTAGCGCTCGTAGCACCGGGCGAACAGCACGGTTTCAGGATCGGTGGCCAGCCGGGCGGCACGGGGCGGCAGCACCAGATCGTTTTTCCAGTTGGAAATGGTGGAGAGCAGCCGGGAGATTTTTTCCTTGTCGCCCTGCAATTCGTTCTCGGTGAGTTCCTTGATCAGCGCCAGCTGATCCTGATCGTCAAACAGGGAAAAGCCTGCTTTTAACCCCAGGGTCTTGTGCTCCCGACGAATGATCTCCAGCCCCAGAGTGTGAAAGGTGGACACCATCAGGCCCCGGGCCTCGCGCTTGCCCAGCGTTTGCGCCACCCGCTCCTTCATCTCCCGCGCCGCCTTGTTGGTAAAGGTCACGGCAGCAATGTGCCGGGCGGAGTAATCGCACTGACGCACCAGGTAGGCGATTTTGTTGGTAATCACCCGGGTCTTGCCGGAGCCGGCACCGGCCAGCACCAGGCAGGGTCCGGCTATGTAGCGTACGGCTTCATCCTGGGCGGGGTTGAGTTTCATGGTGGCTCCTCGGGCATTAAACGGCCGGTGATTTTACCGCCATGGCTTCGCTGGGTGAAGGGTGCCTTGTCATCGGCCCGGCTTTGGCCCATGATCCCGGAAGTTTTTTCTTATGGTTGTGCATGATCGTGGATATTCGAGTACTCAGACGCGACTTCCCTACCCTGGCCCAAATCGTCAATGGCCACCCGCTGGTGTATCTCGACAACGCCGCCACCACCCAGAAACCACAGCCGGTGCTGGATGCGCTCAATCATTACTACCGCGACACCAACGCCAATGTACACCGGGCGTCCCATGCCCTGAGCGGCCAGGCCACCCGTGCCTTTGAGCAGGCCCGGGAAAAAGTGGCGCGTTTTATTCACGCGCCTTCGCCCAGCGAGATCATCTGGACCCGGGGCACCACCGAAGCCATCAACCTGGTGGCCTTCGGCTTTGGCCGGCATTTTCTGCAACAAGACGACGAGATCCTGGTATCCACTTCGGAGCATCACGCCAATATCGTGCCCTGGCAGCAGGTGGCCGCCGCCACCGGCGCCGTGCTGAAGATCATTCCCCTGAGCGGCAGTGCCGAGCTGGATCTGGCCGCCGCCGAGCGGCTGATCACCCCGCGCACCCGGTTGCTGGCCATCGGCCATGTGTCCAATGCGCTGGGTCAGGTCAATCCGGTGGCGGAACTGATTGCCATGGCCAAGGCCGTGGGTGCCGTCACCCTGGTGGACGGCGCTCAGGCGGTGGGTCATTTTCCGGTGGATGTGCAGGCTTTGGGCTGCGATTTTTACGCCTTTTCCGGCCACAAGATGTTTGCCCCCACCGGCATTGGCGTGCTCTATGGCAAAACCGAGTGGCTGGAAAAAATGCCCCCCTGGCAGACCGGCGGCGAGATGATCAAAACCGTCAGCCTTGAACACACCACTTTTGCCGAACCGCCGTTTAAATTCGAGGCCGGCACCCCCAATATTGCCGGGGCCATCGCCCTGGGAGCGGCGGTGGATTACCTGCAGGGGCTGGACAGAGCCGCACTGCAGCGCCACGAGCATGGGCTGCTGACGCAACTGCTGAATGGCCTGACCGCCATGGACGACATTCGCGTGATTGGCCGGCCTCAGGCCGGATCTGTGTCATTTGTGATGGACGAGGTGCACCCCCAGGATCTGGCCACCCTGCTCGATATGCAGGGTATTGCCGTACGTACCGGCCACCACTGTGCCATGCCGCTGATGCAGGCACTGGGGCTGAAAAATGGCACCGTGCGTGCCTCACTTGCCTTCTATAACACCGAAGATGACGTGGCCGCCCTGCTGGCCGGCATCGACAAGGCCCGGGAGCTTTTGTAATGACCCACCCCTTTGGCACCGAGATCACCGACACCGAGATTCGCGCCCTGTTTGCCGCGGCTCAGGGCTGGGAGGCCCGCTACAAGCAACTGATTAAACTGGCCAGGCAGCTGCCCCCAATGGCAGACGAATCCAGGGTGGATGCCAACGCCATTCACGGTTGTGAAAGCCAGGCCTGGCTGGTGGGCGAATGCGGCCAGGATGGCCGCTGGCAGTTTCACTGCGACTCCGACGCCCGCATTGTAAAAGGCCTGATGGCGGTGGTGCTGGCGGCCCTCAGCAACAAAACCAGCGCCGAGATCGCCGCCTTTGATATGGACGCCTATTTCGAGGAGTTGCAGCTGCTCAGCCACCTGAGCCCGTCCCGGGGCAATGGCCTGCGAGCGGTCGTTTCAGCGATTAAAGCCAAAGCCGGAAGCTGAGCCGATCGTCATGCGAAGCATCAGCGCGGTTGCACTCCGCCGACACGCTTCGAGCCCATCCATGGGATGCTCGGCACCTGCCTTCCCTGGCAGGTGACGGTCGGCTCCGGCAATCCCCACTGCTGCTTCGTGAAACATCGACGTTGCCTGCATGCTGTCAGTCAGCTCAGAGCGTTCAGAGGAGGGCAAAGGGTGTCTGCTTCGCCGTGCTCCGGTCATGACAGGACATCAGGATCGAAACTTAGGCCAACGGTTGTAACCAATATCGGGATTGTTGGATTGATATTCCCTAATAAACTCCGATTCCCGGCGATTTATTTCCGCAGCATCGTCCGACTCAAGCAGAATGTCTTTTCTGATAGTCATGCTCTGCCGTTGCTCACGGGTAAAATCTTTGGCAATCAGCTCGTCACTGGCACTACCGAAGTAATTGATGCTGTCAGTCAGATCCTTACCGATATAAATTTTTCCGTTCGGATAAGTTATTTTGTATATAACTTTCAATGACATATCCCTCTCCCTGTCATAGCCTTGGCACTGCGTTTACGCACAACTCAAACGACTTACAGCTTATAGCTGATCGCTTACAGCTGCTTGCGTAGCAAGCCGGGAAAGCACCCGGCTGACCATAAAGAAGCCGAAGGTGGCGGTGGTATGGGTAACGGCGCCAAAACCGGAGGCGCAGTCCATTTTCATGGTGCCGTCCGCTTCCTGCTTGGCGCTGCAGATGCCGCCTTCGCCGTCCGGGTAGCGGGGCTGTTCGGTGGAGAACACACAGTCGACGCCAAACTTGCGCTTGGGGTTCTTGCTGAAGTTGTAGAAGCGGCGCAGCTCACCCCGCACCTTGGCCGCCAGCGGATCCTGAATAGTCTTGCTGAGATCCTTTAACTGGATCTGGGAAGGATCAATCTGGCCACCAGCACCGCCGGCGGTGATCACCGGGATCTTGTTTCGTTTGCAAAAGGCAATGAGCGCCGCCTTGGCCCGCACCGAGTCGATGGCATCGATCACGTAATCAAAGCCCGCCAGCAGGTGCTCGGCCAGGTTATCGGCACCGATAAAATCATCCACCACCGTCACTCGGCACTCCGGGTTGATCAGCGCAATGCGCTCGGCCATGGCTTGCGTTTTTTCCGCGCCAATCTGATTGCTGAGGGCATGGATCTGCCGGTTGGTGTTGGTGATGCAGATATCGTCCATGTCGATCAGGGTGATGGCACCTATTCCTGAACGCGCCAGGGCTTCCGCCGCCCAGCTGCCCACGCCACCAATGCCAATCACACACACATGGGCCCCGGCAAAACGGGCCAGGGCCCGGGCACCATACAGGCGGGCAATGCCCCCGAAACGCTCGTCAAAACTCATTATTCACTCCCCTCGCTTGAACGGAGCATTATATCAGACTGACGGGGGCCGGGGACTGGGGCGCTCCTCAGTCTCCATTCCCGAATCCCTGCCATAAATACAAAAGGGAGGCTTTCGCCTCCCTTGATACAGCTCTGTTTATCGTTTTGTTTGTTTAACCGCCAACGGCGATGTTTTTCATGTCGGTCATGTAGGCGCGCAGGGTCTTGCCGATGATTTCCACCGGGTGGTTGCGAATGGCCTCGTTGACGTCGATCAGGCGACGGTTGTCGACAGAGTTGGACTCAACGGCGATGGTCTTGCCAATCACGTCGGTGCCCACCTTGGGCATGAAGTGTTCGCGCAGCAGGGGCACGGCGGCGTTGGCAAACAGGTAGTTACCGTATTCGGCGGTGTCGGAGATAACCACGTTCATCTCGTACAGACGCTTGCGGGCTACGGTGTTGGCGATCAGCGGCAGCTCGTGCAGCGACTCGTAGTAGGCGGACTCATCAATGATACCGGAAGCAGTCATGGCTTCGAAGGCCAGTTCTACGCCGGCCTTAACCATGGCCACCAGCAGAATGCCGTTGTCGAAGTATTCCTGCTCGCCGATCACCACGTCGGAAGCCGGGTACTGTTCGAAACTGGTCTTGGCAGTTTCTTCACGCCAGGTCAGCAGGTCGTGGTCGTCATTGGCCCAGTCGGCCATCATACCGGAAGAGAAGGCGCCGGAGATGATGTCGTCCATGTGCTTGTTGAACAGCGGGCGCATCAGCTGCTTCAGCTCTTCGGCCAGATCAAAGGCCTTGATCTTGGCGGGGTTGGACAGGCGATCCATCATGTTGGTAATGCCGCCCTGCTTCAGGGCTTCGGTGATGGTTTCCCAGCCGAACTGGATCAGCTTGCCGGCGTAACCGGCGTCGATGCCGTCGGCCACCATTTTCTCGTGGCACACGATGGCACCGGCCTGCAGCATGCCGCACAGGATGGTCTGCTCACCCATAAGGTCGGATTTCACTTCGGCCACGAAGGAAGACTCCAGTACGCCGGCACGGTCGCCGCCGGTGGCAGAAGCCCAGGCCTTGGCGATGGCCAGGCCTTCGCCCTTGGGATCGTTTTCCGGGTGAACGGCGATCAGGGTGGGCACGCCGAAGCCACGCTTGTATTCTTCACGCACTTCGGTGCCGGGGCACTTGGGCGCCACCATCACCACGGTGATGTCCTTGCGGATCTGCATGCCTTCTTCAACGATGTTGAAACCGTGGGAGTAACCCAGGGCGGCGCCTTCCTTCATCAGGGGCATCACGGCGTTAACGGCAGAGGTGTGCTGCTTGTCGGGAGTCAGGTTCATGACCAGGTCGGCGGTGGGGATCAGCTCTTCATAGGTGCCCACCTTGAAGCCGTTCTCGGTGGCCTGCACGAAGGACTTACGCTTCTCGGCGATGGCTTCGGCACGCAGGGCGTAAGACACATCCAGGCCGGAATCGCGCATGTTCAGACCCTGGTTCAGCCCCTGAGCGCCACACCCCACGATAACCACCTTTTTGCCTTTCAGGTAGTTACAACCGTCGGCGAACTCGCTGCGGTTCATGAAACGACACTTGCCGAGCTGCTCGAGCTGCTGACGCAGGTTCAGGGTATTGAAATAGTTAGCCATGACCTTTTGCTCCAATTAATCCGTTATTTTTGAATGCTTGCACCGTTGCCGGTGACGACCCCAGCACTATACCCCAGGCGTCTCATTGCCTGAAATGATATATTCGGAACAGAGTATTTCATTTGGTGCAATACGATGGAACTGCGAAACCTGGAGTTGTTTGTTCACCTCAGCCAGAGCCTGCACTTTGGCCGCACCGCCGACGCCATGGCGGTGAGCCCGTCCACCCTGAGCCGGGCCATTCAGCGGCTGGAGCAGGAGGTGGGCTGCGAGCTGCTGGTGCGGGACAACCGCAGCGTGGCCCTGACCCCCGCGGGGCAGCAACTGCAGCAGTTTGCCGAGGGCTGGCTGGCCGAGTGGCAGCAGCTGCGCGATCAGCTCAGGCACAACGACGGTCCGCTGCAGGGCCGGCTGCGACTGTTCTGCTCGGTGACCGCCAGCTATTTTCTGTTGCCCGATATTCTGGCGCGCTTTCGCACCCGCTACCCGCAACTGGAACTTCGGCTGGAAACCGGCGATCCGGCCCTGGCCATCGACAAGGTGCTGAACGAGGAAACCGATCTGGCCATTGCCGCCCGCCCCGACGCCCTGCCTGCCAAGCTGGAATTCATAAGGCTGCAGACGGTGCCGCTGGTGTTTATCGCCCCGCGCATTCCCTGCCTGGCCAATGAGCTGCTGCAACAGAGTCCCGCCGACTGGAGCCGCATTCCGGTGATTTTGCCGGAGCAGGGAGTGGCGCGAAAACGCACCAACCAGTGGTTTCGCAACAAGGGTATCAACCCGCACGTCTACGCGGAGGTGGCCGGCAACGAGGCCATTGTGGGCATGGTGGCGCTGGGCTGCGGCGTGGCCCTGGTGCCCGCGGCGGTCATTCGCCACAGCCCCATGGCCGACAAGATCCAGCGGCTGGCGGTCACCCCGGACCTCAAACCCTTTGAGGTGGGCGTGTGCCTGCTGAAAAGGCGGCTGGACGATCCGCTGATCCGGGCCTTTCACCAGATTGCCCTGCAACAGGCCAATCCCGAATCCCCATGAATGGCGGGATTGGGTTACAATGGCAGCAATATTTCAAGGAGAGCGACCATGCTGGACCCGAAAAAACTGGAAGAGATCGCCAAACAGATTCAGAACAACATGCCCGCCGGGCTGAAAAACATGGGTGAGGAAGCGGAAAAGCGCATTCGCACCGTGCTGCAGGCCCAGCTGGGCAAGCTGGACGTGGTCACCCGGGAAGAGTTCGACGTGCAGACCAAGGTGCTGCTGCGTACCCGGGAAAAACTGAACGAGCTGGAAACCCGCCTGGCCCTGCTGGAGCAGCAGCTGGCCGACGGCCGCAGCGCACAGGAATAATCGCCCATCGCTGAAAGCACAATGCCGGGCAAGCCCGGCATTGTTTCATGTTCGGCAAGGCCCGCGTTTAAATAAACTCGTAGGCATCACCAAACAGACGCCCGGCGTCCACACCCTTTTCCTTGAAGGCTTCACGGGCCACCCCCGCCATTTCAAAGCGGCCGGCCACGTAAATGTCGTAACCGGTCAGGCTGGGAAAGTCTTCCATAATGGCCTCGTGCACCAGACCGCTGCGACCCCGCCACTGCTCGCCGCCGTTTTGCACCACGGGTACATAGGTCAGCTCCTTGTGCTCGGCGGCCCAGGCGACCAGCTCTTCGTGAGCATACAAATGCTCTTGATGACGCACCCCCCAGTAAATGAATACCGGTTTGTGCAGGCCGTCGGCCAGCATTCGCTGCAGAATGGAGCGGGTGTAGGCAAAGCCGGTGCCGCCGGCCATCAGGATCACCGGATGGCGCGACTCGCGCAGGTAGGCCTTACCCGCCGGCAGCTGCACCTCGATTCTGCCCTGCTCCTGCATGCGCTTGAGCACCTGCATGGCATAGGTGTTGTCGGGCGAGGCACCAATGTGCAGCTCGATTTCGCCGTTTTCCTGGGGCATGTTGGCGATGGAAAAGGGGCGCTTGTCGTCATCCGCCATCACCACCAGCAAATACTGGCCGGGGTGAAAGTCCACCGCCTGCTCCGGCTTCAGCCGCACATACCAGAGGGTGTCGGCCATTTCGTGGAGCGCTTCGACATTACAGCTAACTTTTTGCATGACTATCCTTTGTTCTCACTCTGTTCTGCACTCGCGTTCAGGATACCGAGTTGGTCCCACAGCGCATCGACCCGTTGTTTGACCTCGTCCGTCATCACGATGGGCTCGCCCCATTCCCGATTGGTTTCACCCGGCCACTTGTTGGTGGCATCCAGGCCCATTTTGGAGCCCAGACCGGAAACCGGCGAGGCGAAATCCAGGTAGTCGATGGGGGTGTGCTCGATCAATGTGGTATCCCGAGCCGGGTCCATTCGGGTCGTAATGGCCCAGATCACGTCGTTCCAGTCTCTGGCATTGATATCGTCGTCACACACGATAACGAACTTGGTATACATGAATTGTCGTAAAAACGACCAAACGCCCAGCATGACACGTTTGGCATGGCCGGGGTAGCGTTTTTTCATGGTGACCACCGCCATGCGGTAGGAGCAGCCTTCCGGCGGCAGATAGAAATCGGTGATTTCCGGAAACTGCTTTTGCAGTATGGGCACGAACACCTCGTTCAGTGCCACGCCCAGCACCGCCGGCTCATCGGGTGGCCGACCGGTATAGGTGGAATGGTAGATGGCGTCGCGACGGCGCGTGATCCGTTCCACGGTAAACACCGGGAACTCGTCGATTTCGTTGTAGTAACCGGTGTGGTCACCGTAAGGGCCTTCCGGCGCCATCTCGCCGGGGTAAATATGGCCTTCCAGCACGATCTCGGCGCTGGCCGGCACTTCCAGATCGGAGCCGATGCACTTCACCACCTCGGTGCGGCTGCCTCTGAGCAGGCCGGCAAAGGCGTATTCCGACAGGGTGTCGGGCACCGGCGTCACGGCACCGAGAATGGTGGCCGGATCGGCCCCCAGCGCCACCGCCACCGGATAGGGCTGACCCGGATTGGCCTCCTGCCACTCGCGAAAGTCCAGCGCCCCGCCCCTGTGACTGAGCCAGCGCATGATCACCTTGTTCCTGCCCAGTACCTGCTGGCGGTAAATACCCAGGTTCTGGCGCTTTTTGTAGGGGCCGCGGGTGATGGTCAGCCCCCAGGTGATCAGCGGCGCCGCGTCCCCGGGCCAGCAGTGCTGCACCGGAATCCGGGTCAGATCGACTTCCTCGCCTTGCTGGATCACTTCCTGGCAGGGGGCGCTTTTCAGCCGCTTCACCGGCATGTTGAGCACCTGCTTGAAGATGGGCAGCTTTTCCATCAGCTCTTTCAGGCCCTTGGGCGGCTCGGGCTCTTTCAGGTAGGACAGCCAGCGGCCCACTTCCCGCAGGGCGCTCACGTCCGGCTGGCCCATGCCCATGGCCACTCGCCTGGGGGTGCCGAACAGGTTGCCCAGCACCGGCATGTCGTAGCCCCTGGGGTTTTCAAACAGCAGCGCCGGACCGCCCGCTTTCAGGGTGCGATCGCAGATCTCGGTCATTTCCAGGTAGGGGTCAATCTCCTGGTGAATGCGCTTCAGCTCCCCCTGGGCTTCGAGTTGCGCGATAAAGTCTCGTAAATCCTTGTATTTCATAGGTTGTTCCGAGTGTATCGAGTGGCTTTAAGGCTGATGCCTGCTCAAAGGCTGCAACCGTCTGTGATGCCGTGCAGCTTCGTCGGCCAGGGGTCACTGTGTCGCCGACACACCGTGAACCCATCCATGGGGGCTCCGCTGCGCCTTCCATGGCGCAGAGGGTGCGGCGACACAGACGCCCCCTGACCTCCTGTCTCATCCCGGAGCTGCCAGCGACAGACAGTTCCGATGACAACAGGAAGCAACAGCAGGGATTGCCGGGCGCCCCACGGATGGGCTTGCAGCGTGTCGGCGCAGCGCACCCCTGCTGCTGATTCCAATGGCACGAATTCAGCCGACAATATTACAATTACACAGCATTCAGGTGGCCGGATTATACCCGCTTCGCTTTGCAGCTGCTTGTATTACAACAAAAAACCGCGGCAAGCCGCGGTTTTTTAAAGCCTGACAACGCTTACTTCTGCTGGCGCTTCATGGCCTCGAAGAACTCGTCGTTGGTCTTGGTCATGGCCAGCTTGTCGATGAGGAACTCGATGCCGTCAATCTCGCCCATCGGGTGGACAATCTTGCGCAGAATCCACATCTTCTGCAGCTCTTCCGAGGTGGTGAGCAGCTCTTCGCGGCGAGTGCCGGAGCGGGTGATGTCGATGGCCGGGTACACCCGTTTTTCGGCGATCTTGCGCGACAGGTGCAGCTCCATGTTACCGGTGCCCTTGAACTCTTCGTAGATCACGTCATCCATCTTGGAGCCGGTATCCACCAGGGCGGTGGCGATAATGGTCAGACTGCCGCCTTCTTCCACATTCCGGGCGGCACCGAAGAAGCGCTTGGGCCGGTGCAGGGCGTTGGCGTCCACACCACCGGTGAGCACCTTGCCGGAGCTGGGCACCACAGTGTTGTAGGCACGGGCCAGACGGGTAATGGAGTCGAGCAGGATCACCACGTCCTTCTTGTGCTCCACCAGGCGCTTGGCCTTTTCAATGACCATGTCGGCCACCTGTACGTGGCGGGCCGCCGGCTCGTCAAAGGTGGAGGCGATCACTTCACCCTTGACCATGCGCTGCATCTCGGTCACTTCTTCCGGGCGCTCGTCGATCAGCAGTACGATCAGCACACACTCGGGGTGGTTGTAGGTGATGCTCTGGGCGATGTTCTGCAGCAGCATGGTCTTACCGGCCTTGGGCGGCGCCACAATCAGGCCCCGCTGGCCCTTGCCGATGGGCGAGGCCAGGTCCAGCACCCGGGCGGTGATGTCTTCGGTGGAGCCGTTACCCCGCTCCATCTTCATGCGCTCATTGGCATGCAGCGGAGTCAGGTTTTCAAACAGGATCTTGTTGCGGGAGTTTTCCGGCTTGTCGTAGTTGACCTGACTGATCTTCAGCAGGGCAAAATAACGTTCGCCTTCCTTGGGCGGACGGATTTTGCCGGAGATGGTATCGCCGGTACGCAGGTTGAATCGACGGATCTGGCTGGGAGACACATAGATGTCGTCGGGACCGGCCAGATAGGAGGAGTCGGCGCTGCGCAGAAAGCCGAAGCCGTCCTGCAGAATTTCAAGCACGCCGTCGCCGAAAATATCTTCACCACTTTTGGCATGGGCTTTGAGGATAGCAAAGATGATGTCTTGCTTGCGCAGACGGGCGAGGTTTTCCAGGCCCATGTTTTCCCCAAGCTTTATCAGCTCAGATACAGGGGTATTCTTGAGTTCAGTCAGATTCATAGTGGTGAGTGTCTATCAACCAGGAATGTCAAATGGTCAGAAAAATCTGCCGGATTGATGTATTGATTAGAAAGCGCCTTAAAGGCATGAAATAGGCTAGCAAACGAACAACAAACTAGCACCAAAAAGAAAAAGCGTCTAGCAAAAACCACAAGGGGTGCCTTGCGCACCCCTTGTTGCATTACAGGTTGGCGTCCAGAAACTCTTTGAGCTGAGTCTTGGACAGGGCACCGACCTTGGTCGCGGCCACTTCACCGTTCTTGAACAGCAGCAGGGTGGGAATGCCACGAATGCCGTACTTGGGAGCGGTTTCTGCGTTCTGATCGATATTCAGCTTGGCAACGGTTACCTTGCCTTCATATTCACCGGCCACCTCGTCCAGAATGGGGGCGATCATCTTGCACGGACCACACCATTCGGCCCAAAAATCCACCAGTACCGGGCCTTCAGCCTTGATGACGTCTGCATCGAAGCTGGCATCGGTCAGCTGAACAATTTTGTCACTCATCTCCAACTCCAGTCAGTCTTTGCCCCTCAAAAACACACCGCAAAGGGGCAATTTAGTTGCCCTATTTCAAATGATCCTGTTTATTATTGCAAGCCTAACCTGATAATCTGAACGCTATGAGCAAAACACACCTCACCGACACAAAATTCGCCCAGCTGGGCCTGCAGCCACAAGTGCTGGCCGGGCTGGAAACCAAGGGATTTCACAACTGCACGCCCATTCAGGCGCTGTCGCTACCGCCACTGCTGGCGGGCAAGGACATCGCCGGGCAGGCCCAGACCGGTACCGGTAAAACCATCGCCTTTCTCGCCGCCACCTTTAACCATCTGCTGACCACCCCCGCTCCCGCCGACCGTAAAACCAATCAGCCCCGCGCCATCATCATGGCCCCGACCCGGGAACTGGCGGTACAGATCCACAACGATGCCGACACTCTGAGCGACAGCACCGGGCTCAGGCTGGGACTGGCCTATGGCGGCGAAGCGTACGAAAAGCAGGTGGAAGTGCTGAACGCCGGGGTCGATATTCTGATCGGTACCACCGGCCGCATCATCGATTTCTTCAAACAGAAGGTCATCAGCCTGGACGCTATTCAGGTAGTGGTGCTTGACGAAGCGGACCGCATGTTCGACCTGGGCTTCATCAAGGACATTCGCTTTCTGTTTCGCCGCATGCCGCCCGCCGGCCAGCGCCAGAACATGCTGTTTTCCGCCACCCTGTCGCACAGGGTGCAGGAGCTGGCCTACGAGCACATGAACAGCCCGGAGCATGTGCAGGTGGAGCCGGAACAGAAAACCGGGGTGCGCATTCAGGAGGAATTGTTCTACCCGGCCCAGGAAGACAAGATGCTGCTGCTGCTCACCCTGATGGAAGAGGAATGGCCCGACAAGGCCATCGTCTTTGCCAACACCAAGCACAGCTGCGAAGAAGTGTACGCCTGGCTGCATGCCGACGGCCACCGCGTAGGCCTGCTCACCGGCGACGTGCCCCAGAAAAAGCGCCTCAGAATCCTGGAAGACTTTACCGGTGGAGCCCTCGACATTCTGGTGGCCACCGATGTGGCCGCCCGCGGCCTGCACATTCCCGACGTCACCCACGTGTTCAACTACGATCTGCCCGACGACGCGGAAGACTATGTGCACCGCATTGGCCGCACCGGCCGGGCCGGGGCCAGCGGTCGCTCCATCAGCTTTGCCTGCGAGGAATACGTGTTTAACCTGCCGGCGGTGGAAGCCTATATCGAGCATGAAATTCCGGTCAGCAAATACGATCGCGACGCTCTGCTCGCCGACGTCACCCCGCCCCGTCATATTCATCACCACAGGGCCGGCATGAACCGCAATGTGCGCGATCGCCAGGGGAGTGGCCAGCGCCGTCCTGCCGGCAACCGCCGCCGCCGGCCTCAGGGCAGCCGGAGCTGAACTGATGGTCAATCCGTCGCTCTATGCGGCCATTGACCTGGGCTCCAACAGCTTTCATATGCTGGTGGTGCAACAGGTCGAAGGTGCCGGTCGCACCCTGGCCAAGGTCAAGCGCAAGGTGCGCCTGGCCGCCGGACTGCAACTCGACGGCAGCCTGGATCAGGCCGCCATGGAGCGGGGCTGGGACTGCCTGCGGCTGTTCGCCGAACAGTTGCAGGACGTCCCCGCCGGCCAGGTACGCATTGTCGGCACCGCCACTCTGCGCCTGGCCACCAATATCGATGTTTTTCTTGAGCGGGCCGAGGCCATTCTCGGCCACCCCATTCGTATCATCTCCGGTGAAGAAGAGGCGGCCACCATTTATCAGGGAGTGGCCTGGACCTCATCGGGCACCGGACGGCGGCTGGTGATCGACATTGGCGGGGCCAGCACCGAGCTGGTGATCGGCGAAGGTGCCTCGGCGGCGTTGCTGCACAGCCTGAACATGGGCTGCGTCACCTGGCTGCACCGCCACTTTCCCGGCGGTGAGCTGAGCGAAGCCCATTTTGATCGGGCCATTGCCGCCGCGCAACACGAGCTGGCACCGGTGGCCGCCCGCTATCTCAAGCTGGGCTGGCGGCATTGCATCGGCGCCTCGGGCACGGTACAGGCCATTCAGGAAATCATGATGGCCCAGGGGGAAAACGAACAGATCACTCTGGCCAAACTCAACCGCCTTAAAGCCCGGACCATCGCCTGCGGCAACATCGCCGGGCTGCACCTGCCCGGGCTGACTCCCGAGCGGGTGCCGGTGTTTGCCTCCGGACTGGCCATTCTCATTGCCCTGTTCGACACTCTGGCCATCGACAATATGGTGCTGGCCGGTGGCGCCCTGCGCGAAGGCCTGATCTACGGCATGCTCGGCGCCCGTCAGGATTGCGACGCCCAGGAGAGAACCATCGACAGCCTGATCGCCCGCTACCAGCTGGACCGGCAACAGGGCGAGCGGGTGCGCCATACCGCCCTGGCGGCGCTGAAGCAGCTGCACCCCGAGCTGGATCAGGAAGCCGCCCGCATGCTGGCCCGGGCTGCCATGCTGTATGAGCTGGGCCTGTGCATCGAGTACAAGCGTGCTCCCGAGCATGCCGCCTACATTATTCGCCACATTGACCTGCCGGGTTTTACCGCGCCCCAAAAAGGCCTGCTGGCCGCCCTGCTGTTGAACCAGCGGGACGACTTTCGGCTGGAGGCGCTGCAGGCCCAGTGCGCCCTGGACACCAGCCGCGCCGTGCTGCTGGCCCGGCTGCTGCGCCTGGCCATTATTCTGTGTCTGCGCCGTACCCAGGGCACGGTGCCGGAATTCCGGCTCGCGCAACAGGGCACCCGGCTTACCCTCACCCTGCCCGCTGGCTGGTGTAGCGGCCATCATCTGAGGGCCAGCGAGTTACACGCCGAAGCCCGGCGTCAGAACGAGCTGGGCTGGCCGCTGGAGATTATGGAAGCATAAAAAAGCGCCTTTCGGCGCTTTCTTTATTTCGCTTCTTGCAGCCACTGGGCCACCCGTTTGGCGAAGTAGGTCAGAATGCCGTCGGCACCGGCGCGCTTGAAACACAGCAGCGACTCCATGATGCATTCCTGTTCCTTGAGCCAGCCGTTCTGAATGGCGGCCATGTGCATGGCATATTCACCGCTCACCTGATAGGCAAAGGTGGGCACACCAAACTGATCCTTGACCCGACGCACCACGTCCAGATAGGGCATGCCCGGTTTCACCATCACCATGTCGGCACCTTCTTCAATGTCAAAGGCCACTTCCTGCAGGGCTTCATCGGTGTTGGCGGGATCCATCTGATAGGTGGCCTTGTTGCCGCCCTTGAGGTTGCCGGCGGAACCGACCGCATCACGGAACGGGCCGTAGTAATTGGAGGCATACTTGGCGGAATAGGCCATGATCTGGGTATTGATAAAGCCGTTCTCTTCCAGTGCCCGGCGAATGGCGCCGATGCGGCCGTCCATCATGTCGGACGGCGCCACCATGTCGGCACCGGCGGCGGCATGGCTGAGCGCCTGCCTGACCAGCACTTCAGTGGTCACGTCGTTGAGCACATAACCGTCGTCATCGAGAATGCCGTCCTGGCCGTGCACCGTATAGGGGTCCAGCGCCACATCGGTCATGATGCCCAGCCCGGGAAACGCCGCCTTGAGCTCGCGCACCGCTTCCTGGATCAGGCCATCAGGATTATACGCCTCTTCCGCCAGCAGGCTCTTTTCGGACGCATTCACCACCGGGAACAGGGCCAGCAGCGGAATACCCAGCGCCACCAGCTCGGCGGCTTCTTCCAGCAGCAGATCGATGGACAGCCGCTCCACCCCGGGCATGGAGGCCACGGCTTCCCGCCGCTGTACGCCCGGCAGCACGAACATGGGGTAGATCAGATCATTCACAGTCAGGGTGTGCTCGCGCACCAGGCGACGGCTGAAATCGTGCTTGCGCAGACGGCGCAGGCGGCGGCCGGGAAAGCCACCCAGAACTTGTTTGGTCATGGTCACTCCTGAAGTTGAAAAAAGGCCCGGCTGGTCGCGGTGGTGGCGGCGATCAGACCGGCGGTGTGCTCGCCCCGGCAGGCAGCAATGCGTCCGGCAATATGGGGCAGGTAGGCGGGCTCATTGCGGCGGGACGCCGGTTTGGGCGACAGATCCCGCGGGATCAGATAGGGGCTGTCGGTTTCGATCATCAGCCGCTCGGCAGGAATAAGCGACACCAGCCGCTGCAGCTCACCGCCCCGGCGCTCGTCGCAGATCCAGCCGGTAATGCCGATGTGCAGATCCAGCGCCAGGCAATCGTTCAGCTCGGCCTCGGTGCCGGTAAAGCAGTGCAGCACCGCCGCCGGCAGCCGGTCGCGCCAGGGCGCGAGAATGGCCATAAAGCGCTCGTGGGCATCCCGGCAGTGCATGAATACCGGCAACTGCAGCTCGGCGGCCAGGGCCAGCTGGGCTTCAAAGGCGGCCTCCTGCTGCGGCCGGGGCGAAAAATCCCGGTTGAAGTCGAGGCCGCATTCGCCGATGGCCACCACCTGTGGCCGTGCCGCCAGCCGACGCAGCTCACTCAAGGTGGCATAGTCAAAGGTTTTGGCATCGTGCGGATGTACCCCGGCGGTGGCATAACACAGCCCGGGGTGAGCAGCGGCCAATTCGGCCACGGCCCGGCTTTCCGTCAGGCTGGTACCGGTCAGGACAAGTCCGGTCACGCCGGCGGCCCAGGCCCGGTCCAGCACAGCCTCCCGGTCTTTATCAAACTGGGAGCTGGTAAGGTTGACGCCAATGTCGATCACGCCGAGGGCTCCTGCTCGTCGTTTTCTTCCTCACGCACATAGAAACGCCCGAAAAAGACACCGACTTCAAACAGCAGCCACATGGGAATGGCCAGCAGGGTCTGGGAGATCACATCCGGCGGCGTCAGCAGCATACCCACGATAAAGACGATCACCACCACATAGGGGCGCTTGCCGGCCAGGTCTTTGGGCGTGGTCACCCCGGTCCAGCACAGCAGTATGGTGGCAATGGGGATCTCAAAGGCGATGCCAAAGGCGATAAACAGCCCCAGCACAAAGTCCAGATAGCTGGCAATGTCGGTGGCAATGGTCACCCCTTCCGGCGCCATGCTGGTGAAAAAGCCGAACGCCAGCGGAAACACCACAAAATAGGCAAAGGCCGCACCGGCATAAAACAGCAGGGCGCTGGAAAACACCAGGGGTGCTATCAGCCGCTTTTCATGCTTGTACAGCCCGGGGGCGATAAAGGCCCACACCTGGTAAAGCACAATGGGAATGGCGGCAAAAAAGGACACGATCAGCGTCAGTTTGATCGGCGTCAGAAAGGGCGTGGCCACGCCGGTAGCGATCATGCTGGCCCCTTCCGGCAGTTGCTTCAGCAAGGGCGTCGCCAGCAGGGTATAGATGTCGTTGGCAAAATAGACCAGGCCCAGGAACACCACCAACACGGCGGCAAAGGCGCGCAGCAGGCGCGACCTCAGCTCCACCAGGTGGCTGATCAGGGGCTGCTGTGATTCAGTCATTCAGAAGGTTTCCGGGGCTCTGTGGTAGAGGACTCGTCCGTATTGTGATCGGGCCGCTGTTCATAGGGCCGGGTAACCGAAGCGGCGGCGTCTTTCAGTTGGTCGATGGAATGCTGCAGATCGGGGCTGAGATCCTTCATGCCCAGCTGCTCGGCCTTTTTCAGATCCCGGTGCAGCTCTTCCATTTTCAGCTCCTGGGCCAGCTCGGTTTTCACCGCGTTGGCGGTGTTGCGCACCGTGCTGAACAGGCGGGACACGGTGCGAATGGCCACGGGCAGCCGCTCAGGCCCGAGCACCACCAGGCCAATGACCGAGATCACCACCAGCTCCCAAAAACCGATATCGAACATGGCTTATACCCGATCTCTGTCTTTGGCCTTGTCCTGCTCCTGCTGGTTCAAAGGCTCGGCCTGGTCTTTCTTGTCGGCCAGTTTCTGCTGCTCGAAGTCTGCATCCTTCTTGCCTTGCTCGTCATCACTCATGGCCTTTTTAAAGC
The DNA here is from genome assembly GCF_030849025.1 of Oceanimonas pelagia. Taxonomy (NCBI): domain Bacteria; kingdom Pseudomonadati; phylum Pseudomonadota; class Gammaproteobacteria; order Aeromonadales; family Aeromonadaceae; genus Oceanimonas; species Oceanimonas pelagia. Next base: position 9,701 of record NZ_CP118224.1, on the reverse strand, counting down.
CCTTGACCGCCGAGCCCAGATCACTGCCCATGCCGCGCAGCTTTTTGGTTCCGAACAGCAGCACCACGATAAGTACCACGATAAGCAGTTGCCAAATACTGATTCCACCCATAACTCATGTTTCCTATGCAAACGGATAACGATAAAGACCCATTATATTGCAGCCAAATGACGAAAATCTGACACCAGATCAAACTATCGGGCAATACGCCGCCACCCCAGCCACCATACAATCAAAGTCAGCACCAGACCAGAGCCGGCCAGCCGGCTTTCGTCCATGCCCAGCAGCAGGGTGCTGGCCAGCAGAAGGGAAGCCCCCATGGCCAGCAAAAACTGACCCTGGCCGCGCCGGCGGTCATGCCCGGCATAACGTTCATACAGCCCCGCCATCTGCCGCTGCTGCAGTTTGCTTTGACGCAGGGCATCGTATACCAGCTCGGGGATCTCCGGCAGTTTCTCGGCCCAATAGGGCGCCTTTTCCCTGACCGCGTTGATCACCGCCTTGTAGCCCACCTGCTTTTGCATCCAGTCTTCCAGAAACGGCTTGGCGGTTTTCCACAGATCCAGCTGGGGATAGAGCTGGCGGCCCACCCCTTCCACGTAGAGCAGGGTTTTCTGCAGCAGCACCAGTTGCGGCTGCACCGCCATGTTAAAGCGGCGGGCGGTATTGAACAGGTTCAGCAGCACATGACCGAAGGAAATCTCGGACAACGGCTTCTCAAAAATGGGCTCCAGCACGGTGCGAATGGCCGACTCGAACTCTTCCACCTTGGTGTCGGCCGGCACCCAGCCCGACTCCACGTGCAGCTCGGCCACCTTGCGGTAATCCCGGTTGAAAAAGGCCAGGAAGTTCTCCGCCAGGTAGCGTTTGTCGTCCCGGTTGAGGGTGCCGACAATGCCGCAGTCGATGCCAATCCACTGGGGGTCTTCCGGGTGATCATAAGACACGAAAATGTTGCCCGGGTGCATGTCGGCATGAAAGAAGCTGTCGCGGAACACCTGGGTAAAGAACACCTCCACCCCCCGCTCCGCCAGCAACTGCATGTTGGTGCCGTTGGCTTTCAGCGCCTCGATATCGGACACCGGAATGCCGTAGATGCGCTCCATCACCAGCACATTTTCGTGGCAGTAGCTGGAATAAATCTCGGGCACATAGAGAGTGCGGGAGCCTTCGAAATTGCGCCGCAGCTGAATGGCGTTGGCCGCTTCCCGCAACAGGTTGAGCTCGTCAAGCAGGGTCTTGCGGTACTCTTCCACCACTTCCACCGGCCGCAGCCGGCTGCTGCGTTCGGGCACCAGCCGGGCGATCAGGGTGGCCATGGAGTGCATCAGGCTGACATCGGCCTCGATCACCCGCTCGATGCCGGGACGGATCACCTTGATCACGATTTCCTGGCCGGCTTTCAGCCGGGCGGTGTGCACCTGAGCGATGGACGCCGAGGCCAGGGGCTGCTCATCGAACTCGTCGAACAGGGTTTCGATGGGCTGGCGCAGGCTGCGCTCAATTTGCTGGCGGGCCAGCCGGCCGTCAAAGGGGGGCACCCTGTCCTGCAACAGGGCCAGCTCTTCGGCGATGTCCGGCGGCAGCAGATCCCGCCGAGTGGAGAGCATCTGGCCAAACTTGATAAACACCGGCCCCAGACTCTCCAGGGCCAGGCGAATGCGCTTGCCCCGGGACAAATCCGGATGCCTGTTTTTCAGCCAGAACAGGCTTTTGCGTGCCATGCGCGCCGGCCAGATCTGCAGCCGGGCCGGGATCAGTTCGTCCAGACCATAGTCAAACAGGGTACGGCCAATCTGATACAGCCGTCGCAGCTCCCGCAGTTTTCTCATGAATGGCTCACCTTGTCGGTCAGTGCCGCCAGGCGTCCCTGCAGGCGGTTCAGTCGCTTGTTCAGTTCTTCGACCTCATCGCCGAAGTCGGCCAGCTCCAGCGGCCCCACCGCCAGCCGGGCTTCCTCACGCACATACTCGCCCAGATGTTGCCGAGCACCGGCCAGGCGATGGGTCACGGCCGTTTTCGCTTCGCGGCCATGGCGGCACAACAGGTGGGCCAGCACATCGCCGGTGTAGGGCACCAGCATTTCTTCAATGTCAACGCGAGTGTCCCGCAGCAGGCTGCTCAGCTCCTGCCAGGGCTGCGGATCCCCCTCGAGATCGAGCCGGCCGTCGCGTATGTACTGCATCAGCAGGCCCTTGTCTCTGAGCAGGCCCAGTGCGTTGAACGACAGACTGAGGTGGCTGTCGACCGGGCCTTCGTAATGACCCAGCAGCTCCAGCCGCTCGCCGGTAAACACCAGGTAAAAGCTGGTCAGCTCGGTCAGCGTCAGCTGCAGTACCCGGCCATGCAGCGGCTTCAGCTTCTGTGCACTGCCCGTGCTGTGCAACAGGCGGTTAACGGCGGTTTCCAGAGTGCCGTTCAGAAACGGCAGCAGCAGCGCCTTCATCAGAACTTGAACCCGCGATGCAGCGCCACCACGCCGTCGGTAAGGTTGAAGTACTCCACCTGCTCCAGCCCGGCTTCTTCCATCATTTGCTTGAGGGTGTCCTGATCCGGGTGCATGCGAATGGACTCGGCCAGATATTGATAGCTGTCGCTGTCCTGAGCCACCAGCGCCCCCATCTTGGGCAGTACATTAAAGGAATAGAAGTCGTACAGCTTGCTCATCACCTCATGCTGAGGCTTGGAGAATTCCAGCACCAGCAGCCGGCCGCCCGGCTTCAGCACCCGCTGCATGGAGGCCAGCGCCTTGTCCTTGTTGGTGACATTGCGCAGACCAAAGGCGATGGTGATCAGGTCGAAATGATTGTCGGGAAAGGGCAGCGCCTCGGCATTGGCCTGCACATAGGCAATGTTGCTGCCCAGGCCTTTATTACGCAGCTTGTCGCGGCCCACCTTGAGCATGGAGTCATTGATGTCGGCCAGCACCACCTGTCCCTGCTCGCCCACCATACGAGAGAATTTGGCGGTGAGATCACCGGTGCCACCGGCCAGATCCAGCACCTTGTGGCCGGGCCGCACGCCGGAGCAGTCGATGGTAAAACGCTTCCACAGGCGATGAATGCCAAAGGACATCAGGTCGTTCATCAGGTCGTACTTGGCCGCCACCGAATGGAAAACGCTGGCCACCATGTGCTCTTTTTCATCGGCATTCACGGTCTGGTAACCGAAATGGGTCGTCGACTTGTGCTGTTCTGACATTCTCAAGACACCTGTAAAAATCGAAGTAAGGCAGTGTACTGCAAATGCCCGGGCCGGACTAACGGGAAGCCAGCAGGCTGTGGGTGATCTGCATTCCCAGAAAAGTGAACATCATACAGCAAACCACATTGAGGCACACATTCAGGCCGGCCTTGAACCATTGACCATGCTCCAGCAACAGCACCGTATCGAGTGAAAAAGAAGAAAAGGTGGTCAGGGCACCCAGCATGCCCACCATCATAAAGGGGCGCCAGGAATGGGCGCTGATGACCTGCTGCTGTACCAGCACGAACATAATGCCCATCAGCAGGGAGCCGATCAGATTGACAGTCAGAATGCCAAAGGGAAAGGAGCGGCCGAGCAGACGGCCCATCACATCGGTAATAACGAAACGCAGCACGGCACCGATGGCACCGCCCAGGGCGATAAACAGCAGGGTTTTCATGGCAAACCGGCGTAAACAAGGAATGGCCCCAGTTTACGCCGGTCGGACTCAAAAACCCATGCTCGAATGGGTCAGGCCTGACGTTCCCGCTTGGCCCGCACCGACTCACCAGCCACGCCGAAGTCCTGGGTGGCGATGTCCTGCAGCAGAATACGCACGGTCTCGGGCTTGACGTCCAGGGCACGCACACAGGCATCGGTGACTTCCTTGATCAGGGCTTCCTTCTGCTCGTTACTGCGGCCTTCGATCAGGGCGATGTTAAGAATCGGCATGACTTGTTCCTTCTATATGTCTGAAAAACGAGCCGACATTAGAGTAAAAAATGTGAACTGAGTCAAATTTAGCGGGATGAGCAGAAACGAAAAAAGCCCGATACGTGAGTATCGGGCTTTTGGTATTGGGTGCCTGGCAGTGACCTACTTTCACATGGCAGCTGCCACACTATCATCGGCGCGGTTGCGTTTCACTGCTGAGTTCGGCATGGAGTCAGGTGGTTCCACAACGCTATGGCCGCCAGGCATAAAACTTTAATTCGGAAAAAGCGTTTTGATGAAGAATTCGTAGTCTCGACCTGCAAGGTCTCACACTTCTTGGGTGTTGTATGGTTAAGCCGCACGGGTCATTAGTACAGGTTAGCTGCACGCCTCACAGCGCTTCCACACCCTGCCTATCAACGTCCTGGTCTCGGACGGCCCTTTAGAGAGCTCGAAGCTCTGGGGATGACTCATCTCGAGGCTCGCTTCCCGCTTAGATGCTTTCAGCGGTTATCGATTCCGAACTTAGCTACCGGGCAGTGCCACTGGCGTGACAACCCGAACACCAGAGGTTCGTCCACTCCGGTCCTCTCGTACTAGGAGCAGCCCCTCTCAATCATCCAACGCCCACGGCAGATAGGGACCGAACTGTCTCACGACGTTCTGAACCCAGCTCGCGTACCACTTTAAATGGCGAACAGCCATACCCTTGGGACCGACTTCAGCCCCAGGATGTGATGAGCCGACATCGAGGTGCCAAACACCGCCGTCGATATGAACTCTTGGGCGGTATCAGCCTGTTATCCCCGGAGTACCTTTTATCCGTTGAGCGATGGCCCTTCCATTCAGAACCACCGGATCACTATGACCTGCTTTCGCACCTGCTCGACGTGTCTGTCTCGCAGTTAAGCTGGCTTATGCCATTGCACTAACCGTACGATGTCCGACCGTACTTAGCCAACCTTCGTGCTCCTCCGTTACGCTTTGGGAGGAGACCGCCCCAGTCAAACTACCCACCAGGCACTGTCCTCACCCCCGATAAGGGGGCCAAGTTAGAACATCAAACATACAAGGGTGGTATTTCAAGGTCGGCTCCACGGCAACTGGCGTCACCGCTTCACAGCCTCCCACCTATCCTACACATGTAGGGTCAATGTTCAGTGCCAAGCTATAGTAAAGGTTCACGGGGTCTTTCCGTCTAGCCGCGGGTACACCGCATCTTCACGGCGATTTCAATTTCACTGAGTCTCGGGTGGAGACAGCGTGGCCATGGTTACACCATTCGTGCAGGTCGGAACTTACCCGACAAGGAATTTCGCTACCTTAGGACCGTTATAGTTACGGCCGCCGTTTACCGGGGCTTCGATCAAGAGCTTCACCTTGCGGCTAACCCCATCAATTAACCTTCCGGCACCGGGCAGGTGTCACACCGTATACGTCCTCTTGCGAGTTAGCACAGTGCTGTGTTTTTGATAAACAGTCCCAGCCACCTGGTCACTGCGACTGGCTCAGGCTCCATCCGTAAAGGACTTCACCCGCTCCAGCGTACCTTCTCCCGAAGTTACGGTACTATTTTGCCTAGTTCCTTCACCCGAGTTCTCTCAAGCGCCTTGGTATTCTCTACCCGACCACCTGTGTCGGTTTGGGGTACGGTTCACACACATCTGAAGCTTAGAGGCTTTTCCTGGAAGCAGGGCATCAATGACTTCGGTACCGTAGTACCTTCGTCTCGGGTCTCAGCGTTGTGACTCCGGATTTGCCTAAAGTCACCACCTACTCCCTTTCACCAGGACAACCAACGCCTGGCCCATCTAGCCTTCTCCGTCCCCCCATCGCAATGTGTGTCAGTACGGGAATATTAACCCGTTTCCCATCGACTACGCCTTTCGGCCTCGCCTTAGGGGCCGACTCACCCTGCCCCGATTAACGTTGGACAGGAACCCTTGGTCTTCCGGCGAGGAGGTTTTTCACCCCCTTTATCGTTACTCATGTCAGCATTCGCACTTCTGATATCTCCAGCATGCCTCACAACACACCTTCGCAGACTTACAGAACGCTCCCCTACCACTCACGCATAGCGTGAATCCGCGGCTTCGGTGCCTGATTTTAGCCCCGTTACATCTTCCGCGCAGGCCGACTCGACCAGTGAGCTATTACGCTTTCTTTAAATGATGGCTGCTTCTAAGCCAACATCCTGGCTGTCTGAGCCTTCCCACCTCGTTTCCCACTTAATCAGAACTTGGGGACCTTAGCCGGCGGTCTGGGTTGTTTCCCTCTTCACGACGGACGTTAGCACCCGCCGTGTGTCTCCCGGATAGTACTTACTGGTATTCGGAGTTTGCATGGGGTTGGTAAGTCGGGATGACCCCCTAGCCCAAACAGTGCTCTACCCCCAGTAGTATTCGTCCGAGGCGCTACCTAAATAGCTTTCGGGGAGAACCAGCTATCTCCCGGTTTGATTGGCCTTTCACCCCCAGCCACAAGTCATCCCCTAATTTTGCAACATTAGTGGGTTCGGTCCTCCAGTTGATGTTACTCAACCTTCAACCTGCTCATGGCTAGATCACCGGGTTTCGGGTCTACTCCTAGCAACTAGTCGCCCAGTTAAGACTCGGTTTCCCTACGGCTCCCCTATACGGTTAACCTTGCTACTAAAAGTAAGTCGCTGACCCATTATACAAAAGGTACGCAGTCACCCTCGAAGGGCTTCCACTGCTTGTACGTACACGGTTTCAGGTTCTATTTCACTCCCCTCACAGGGGTTCTTTTCGCCTTTCCCTCACGGTACTGGTTCACTATCGGTCAGTCAGGAGTATTTAGCCTTGGAGGATGGTCCCCCCATGTTCAGACAGGATATCACGTGTCCCGTCCTACTCGATTTCACAACAAGAGCCGTTTCGTGTACGGGGCTATCACCCTGTATTGCCGGCCTTTCCAGGACCGTTCCACTACCACTCAAGTTGCTTAAGGGCTGGCCCCCGTTCGCTCGCCGCTACTAAGGGGATCTCGGTTGATTTCTTTTCCTCGGGGTACTTAGATGTTTCAGTTCTCCCGGTTCGCCTCGCTGTGCTATGTATTCACACAGCGATACTCTACCAAGTAGAGTGGGTTTCCCCATTCGGACATCACGGGCTCAAGCGCTTCTTACCAGCTCACCCGTGCTTAACGCAGGTTAGCACGTCCTTCATCGCCTCTGACTGCCAAGGCATCCACCGTGCACGCTTAGTCACTTAACCATACAACCCCAAAAAGTGTGTTTTATACGGCGTCCTCTTAGTGATTTCTTCGTTGCGGCTTTCA